>NZ_JBIAGA010000002.1:0-76269 GCF_042869555.1 Nocardiopsis sp. NPDC006938
GCAGCCGGGTTGATCCGCCACCTCATCCGCCACCTGGCCACCGACACCAGCGTCTGGAGCGACGACGTGTGGGTGGTGGACTCCACCCCCGTGGAGTGCGCCCGATCCCGCGAGACCGTTAAACGCTCCGACCTGGCCGGATGGGCCTCCTACGGGTACTGCGCCTCCCACTCCCGGTTCTTCTGGGGACTCCGGTTGCACCTGGTGTGCACCCTGAGCGGGCTCCCTGTCGCTTTCGCCCTGACCGGAGCCAAAGCCGACGAACGCACCACCCTGATCGGAATGTTCGAAGACGATCCCGAGCTGCTGGACCAGCGGTCGGGGCAGATGCTGCTCGCGGACAAGAACTACTACGGACGCGACTTCGAACACTCCCTGGACCAAGTGGGTTTGTCCTTGTTGCGTCCGTCCCGCAAGGGCGAGCCCCCACGGGCCGGAGCGGAGTTCTTTCGCCCGTTGCGGCAGGTCATCGAGTCGATCAACCAGACCTTCAAGGGCCAGTTGGATCTGGAACGGCATGGCGGTCGCACTCCGGGCGGGGTGGTCGCCCGGGTGCTCCAGCGCATTTTGGCGCTGACCGCCGTGGTCTGGCACAACGACCGCACCGGCCAGCCGGTCCTACGCTCATTGACCGCTTACGATCACTGACCCCTTGGAATCACTCATCTAGGCGGGCCCGCCACTGCGAGCTAGGGCTAGGGGTGTGGGTCTGAATCGTGGAGTCGGTTGAGATAGGCAGAGCGCCCAGACGGTTCAAAGCTCGTACAGCGACGTCGGGCCTGGTGAGACCGCGGCCGTTCAGGGCTCGGGTGATGGTGCTCTGGTCCACACCGCACATGGCAGCCAGCGCCTCATGGGTCAGGTGCGGGGCAGAGTGGTGGAGCAGGTGCAGCACGGTACGGGCGTCTCGGACGCGCACGGCCTTGGTGACGGCGGGGCGGTCCCAGAACCCGGGTGGAACGCACATACAGCGTCCGTCGGTGCTGGCGCACGGTTTCCCGCAATGGCCGCATATCACGCTCATAATCACCCGATGAACAAAAAAGGAGGAATGGGAATTTGGTCGGAATCGGGACTCGTGGGAGAAGCGCAATGATCGACTCATTGTGGCAGCTAAAAGCATGTGAATCGAACATTGCGCATGAAGGTTGAGGTTCCTGGTCACTCGTGCATGGTCATGCGTGGGATTTTCGACCATACTGCGCCAGGCGAGTCCCTACAGGGGTGCCGGGCAAATACCGGGGCCCCGGGTGGGGCGTCCGCGAGACCGATGGGGGAGTTCATGACCGACACGACCACCACCGACCAGGACGAAGCGAGTCGTCTGCGTACGGAAATGGTGGACCTGCTCACCGGTGACGGGTACCTGACCGACGGGGCGGTGAAGCGGGCGATGCTGGCGGTTCCGCGGCACCGGTTCGCGCCGGAGGCCGATCTGAAAGCCGCGCACGCCCCGTACGACGCGGTGATCACCAAGCACGACGAGCACGGGGTCGCCATCAGCTCGGTGTCGGCGCCGCAGGTACAGGCCATGATGTTGGAGCAGGCCTCCCTTGTCCCCGGGGACCGAGTGCTGGAGATCGGGTCGGGCGGCTACAACGCGGCGTTGATCTCCGAGCTGGTCGGTGAGCACGGGTCGGTGACCACAGTCGACATCGACTCCGATGTCACCGACCGGGCTGAGCAGCTGCTGAAGCACACAGGGTATGACGACCGGGTGCGGGTGGTGTGCGCCGACGCAGCCGACGGTACCCCCGAACACGGCCCCTATGACGCGATCATCGTGACCGTGGGGGCGTGGGACGTGCCGCCGGGGTGGGTGGACAACCTCGCCGAGGGCGGCCGTTTGGTGGTGCCGCTGCGGATGCGCAACGTCACCCAGTCGCTGGCCTTGGTGCGTGAGGGCGACCGGTTGGTCTCCCGCGACGAGCGGATCTGCGGGTTCGTACCCATGCGGGGCTCCGACGGGCACACCGAGACCCAGATCCTGCTGCGCGGGGACACCTCGGCCGTCCTACGGTTCGACGACGAGGCCCCGGCCGACCCGCACGCCCTGGACGGGGTGCTGCTCACCGACCGGGTAGAGGTGTGGACCGGAGTGGCGCTGGCGCCGCGCGAGCTGATCGTGGGCCTGCGCCTGTACCTGGCCTCCACGCTGCCGGGGTTCGGCACCTTGACCGTGGACCCGGACCAGGACTTTGGCCCTCTGGCACCCTCCAACCCCGGGTTCTCCATGGCCGCAGTGAACACGGCCGGGGGTGGGCGCGAGTTCGCCTACCTGCTCACCCGCCGCACGGAACAGGGCGACTTTGAGTACGGGGTGCACGCCTTCGGTCCCGATGCCGCAGCCTTCGCCGACACCGTCGCCGAGCAGGTACGTACCTGGGACCGCGAGCACCGCGGCGGGCCCGGACCGCGTATCGAGTTGCTCCCCGCTTCCACGCCGGTGAGTGACCTTCCCGGCCAGGCTCACATCGCCAAGCGGCACCGGATACTCACGTTCTCTTGGCCGACGGCGACCGCTGACGACGGCCAAGTCCCCTCGAACACCAACGAAGGAGAGTAAGGATGAAGACCGCCCCCGTCGAACAGGCTGTTCCGGTCCAGGACGACTTCGCGCTGGATGTGCGGATCACCGTCGCCCGGCATCCGGTCGGCAAGCTGACGTGTACGACCGGTGACGGCTGCGGCAACACATGCGCGGGCACCGCCTCGGCGTGCAACAGCTACGTAGGCGACCCGGTCTGACCTTTCTGGGCTGGCCTGCGGGGGCGGGCGCATGTGTGCGCCCGCCCCTTTGCGCCCCCTCCCCTGCTCCCCCTTCTCTTCCCTGCTCGGGAATCGCGGTGAGATCAATGCCCCCTGCCCCCTTGTACCGTCACCACGGCGGTTTGCTCCTACGTGCCAGTACCACCAGCGATGCCGCCACACCGCCCCCGCCGGCACCAAGCGAAAGCCTCCTCTGGCTGCAGCAGATCTGGTCCGATGAGAGTGTGCGCCAAGCGGTTGAGGCCGCCAATCCGGTCCTCCACGGGCGTGTGGGTGACCTACTGGGGGCCAATGGCCCGCCCAGGCGCGCCGTCGACAAGGCCATCACCTCCCTGCTGGGCTACCTGGCGCGGAGGCGACGTCCCACACCGTTCGGCCTGTTCGCCGGGGCTGCCCCGATTACCGTGTCGGCCGCCCCGAGGGTGAAATGGGGTGACGAGCACCGGGTGCACACCGGCGCAGATCACGCCTGGATCAGTGAGGTCATCGACCGCCTCCATGCCTGCCCGGAGCTGATGGGCCGGTTGCCAGTGATGTCTCACACCCGGGTCATTCGGCGTGGTGAGTGCTTGGTCGTGCCTGGCCCTGCCGCGGGCGGGCGGACCCGTCGCGCCGCACCGGTGGAGGTGACGATCCGGGCCGCTCCCCCTGCGGTCACCGCCCTGGAACTGGCACGCGCTCCACTGCCGCACCAGGTGCTCACTGACCGGTTGGCTGAACAGTTCCCCTCCGCCCCGCACGAGCGGGTCGCCGCCCTGGTCGACGAACTGCTCGTGCAGGGGTTCCTGGTCAGCGGCCTGTGGGCCCCGGCGACCGTCCCCGACGCCCTGGGACACGTGTGCCAGGTGTTGGAGCAGGTGGGAGCAGACGAGGTCCCCGAGGCGGTGGGCCTGCTCAGGCGAGTGCGGTCCCTGCACACACGCCTGGTTTCGCCGTCCACCCACACTCAGTGGAAGGGCAAGGCACCGCTGCGCGGTGTGATGCTCGGCGTGAGTGAGGTGTCCCCGGTGCCGTTGACCGCGGACACCACTCTGGACTGCCAGGTGTCCGTCCCGCCGCCGGTAGTGGCCGTGCTGGAGCAGGCCGCCAGCCTGCTGGTGCGGACCTCGGCACACCCGTTCGGTTCCCCCGTCTGGCGGGATTACCACCACCGGTTCCGGGACCGGTACGGGCCTGGGGCGGCCGTGCCTGTGATGGAGGTAGTGGCCGACAGCGGGATCGGATGGCCGGCTGGATACCTGGGCGCCGACAGGTTGGCAGCACCGACGGTCCTGACCGACCGCGACACCCTCCTGTTGGAAGAGGCCCAGAAAGCGCTGGCCAGCGGCGGGGAGCTGGTGCTCACTGACGGTCTCGTCGACCGGCTGGGCCGCGCGAACGGTGCCCCTCTCGTGCCGCCGGACCGGGTGGAGATCGCCGCGCGGGTGCACGCCCCCACCCTCGCCGCCGTGGAGAAGGGAGAGTTCTCGGTGTGGGTGACAGCGGCACCGCGACCCGCCTCGAGCATGTTCGGCCGGTTTCTGGGGCTGCTCGACCCCGATGACTGCCGACCGTTGGTCGACTCCTTCGCCACCTGTGTGGAAGGTGCGGTGGCGGCGCAGGTGTCCTTCCACGCCCGCCAGCGCCGCAACGACAACCTCACCCGTACCCCGCCGGTCACTGCGCTCACCATTTCCCTGGGAGAGCACCGCACCCCAGGGGAGGGGGTAATCGGGCTGGAGGACCTGGCGGTGGTAGCCGATGCCACTGGCCTGGGGCTGGTGCGCCTATCCACCGGGCAGCAGGTCATCACCCGTGTGGCCCATCCGCTGGAGCCTCAGAACCAGACCCCGCCGCTGGCCCGGTTTCTCGCCGAGATCCCCTACGCCCGGTGCGTGTTCTACGGGGCGTTCGACCTCGGTGCGGCCGCCCGTCTGGCGCACGTGCCCCGCATCCGGTACGGGCCCGTGGTGCTCTCCCCGGCACGGTGGACGCTCACCGCCGCCGACGTGCCCGGCCGCGACGCCGACCAGGACACCTGGGACCAGGCGCTGGGCCGGTGGCGGCACCGGTGGGGGGTACCCGAGCACGTCGCCGTGGTCGAGCACGACCGCCAGCTCCCCCTGGACCTCACCGAGGCCGCGCACCGGTACCTGCTGCGGCGCCATCTCCACAACCATGACCTGGGCCGGGTGCGAGTGTGCGAGGCTCCCGCACCGGAACAGGTGGGGTGGATCGGCCGCCCCCACGAACTCGTCGCAGCCCTACACACCACCCTTCCCCCTGCCCGGCCCTGGGCCAGGGCTCGGCCGGTGGCCGAAGGTGTTGTGGACTCCCCTCTGCCCGGTGGGCCGGTGGTGCACGCCCGTGTGCCGGTGCACCCCGACCGAGCTGACCCGATCCTGACCGACCACCTGCCCACCCTCATCGAAGCGGCCGGATGTGACCGGTGGTGGTACCGGATACGCCGCGACATCGCCCGGGTGGACGCCCCCACTCACCTAGAGGTCACCCTGCGCGCCCCTGCAGCGCAGGAGATGGCCGCAGTGGTCGAGGCCGCACATTCCTGGGCGCACGGGCTATGCGAGGTAGGGCTGGCACCCGGTGCGGAGCTGGTGCCCTACCACCCCCAGCACGCACGCTACGGCCACGGAGAAGCGTTTTGGGTAGCCGAGGCGGTGTTCACCGCCGACTCCGCCGCTGCCCTGGCCCAACGCCGCCTGACCCTGGCAACCGGAGCCGACCCGGTGGCGCTCACCGCCGCCTCCCTGGCCGACCTGACCGCTCACATCCTCGGCGGCCGCGAAGCGGGAGACCGGTGGCTGGTCCACAACCTGGAGCACACCCCCGGCCGGGTGGAGACCCCAGTACGCACTGCGGCGCTGGCGTGGTCCGCCCCCTCCGACAGCAACTCCAGCGAGCTGTGGGCCACCCCTACTGGGGAGGCCGTCCTGGGCGCATGGCAGACGCGCGGCCGCGCCCTGGACCTGTACCGCCGCAATCTGGAAACGGCCGGCCGGGACCCCGCAGAGGTGACGCGGTCGCTGCTGCACCTGCACCACGCGCGCGCCCGCGGCGTGGACCCCGACAGAGAGGCCAGCGTGCTGCGTGCAGCGCGCGCGATCGCTCTGACCCGCACCCACCGGAGGTCCCCGTGAAAGCCAAAACCGCCTCTCAGGCTGGGCCGGTGCGGGCCGCACTCGATACGGCCCTGGCTGCTCTGGACACCCCCACTCCGGTTCCACCGGGGCAGCCGTGGACCGCAACCTCGTTGGCCTCGGGAACGATCGGTTCTGCTCTGGCCCACATCGAAAACGCCCGCACCACCACCGCCCCCGCAGTACGGGACCAGGCGTGGGTGCAGGCGCACCGGTGGGTACAAGCCGCCACCGCGCACGGTGTGGAGGCCACCGACGCCAGTGCCCTGTACCTGGGGGCGCCCGCGGTGACTTTCGCCCTGGATGTGGCTGGGCGGTACCGGGCCACCCAGGAGCGTCTGTTGGAGCACACCGTGGCGGTGGCGCACCGGCGGGTGGATGCAGCTTCCGCCAGGTTGCGCTCCGAGGTGGCGGCGACGTTCGCCGAGTATGACGTGTTCTACGGACTCACTGGCCTGGGCGCCCTCCTGCTACGGACGGCTCCCGGCGACGACGCGCTGGGCCGCATCCTTCAACACCTGGTCTCCCTCACCCGCCCCCGCACCGTTCAGGGGTGCTCGGTGCCGGGGTGGTGGGTGTCCCATGACCCCCGTCGCGGCACCTCGCGGCACTTTCCCGCAGGTCACGCCAACCTCGGTATGGCCCACGGCATGGGTGGCATCCTCGCTCTGCTCGCCACCGCCCATCGTGCCGGAGCCACCGTCCCGGGGCACGACGAGGCCCTCCACGTCCTGTTGGGACACCTGGACACCTGGGCCCAGGACGGCCCGGCCGGGCCGTGGTGGCCCGAAACCCTCACCCTGCACGATGTGGCCGCCGGGAGCCCTCATCACGGCGGCCCGGCTCGGCCTTCCTGGTGCTACGGCACTCCCGGCCTGGCGCGCGCCGGACAACTCGCCGCCCTGGCCTTGGACGATCGGCCCCGGCAGGAGTTCTTCGAGAACGCCCTGGACCGGTGTTTGTCCGACCCCGTCCAGCTCGCCCGTATCACTGATGCGGGCCTGTGCCACGGGTGGGCAGGCGTTTTCCAGACCACCTGGCGGGCCGCCACCGACGCCATCACCCCGGCCCTGGGCGCCCATCTGCCCCGTCTGCGGGCTGCTCTGGCCGCCAGCGCCGCCCCCGGTACCGGCGATTCGGGGTTCCTCGATGGCACAGCCGGGACCGCGCTGGTACTCATGACCGCCCTCACTGACACCGCCCCCGCTACTGGATGGGACACATGCCTGCTCATCGCCTGAACGGCCCGCCCTCCAGCTCCGGCCCGACTGGCGCGGCGCTGGCCCGCGTCCTGACTGGCACCCCCCTGGAGCACGCTGCGGGCGACGCCCACCTGGAGCCTGCGTTCCTGGTCCGCCTGCTGGAGGTCTTCACTGACGCCGGGTACCAGGCCGTGGACGAAGCAATCGCTCACCACTCCTGGTGGCAAGTCGACGTCGAGTTCGACCCCCACCGCGACCACACCGCCGCCCGCAGGCTCACCGCGCTGATCGACACCGCCCTTGCCGACGAGCTGGTGTCGCGGTGGTGGTTCCTGCACAAGCACCCCGGGTGGCGGCTGCGCCTGGACCTCACCCGGCCCGATGCCCGCCACCGCCTGACCACCGTCCTGGACAACCTCGTTGAGACCGGCGTGGTGCGCGGGTGGCGGACCGGCATCTACGAGGCCGAGACAGCGGCGTTCGGCGGCCCCACCGGGATGGACATCGCCCACGAGGTCTTCTGCGCCGACAGCCACCACATCCGCCACCTAGCGGCCGAGGCCGACCTGCCGCTGGGCCGCAAGCAGCTCTCGCTGATGCTGTGCACCGGGCTGATGCGCTCCGCGGGCCTGGAGCCGTTCGAGCACGGCGACGTCTGGGACCTGGTGTGCGACCTGCGGCCCTTGCCCCAGGACGTGAACCCCGCCCAGGTTGGCACCATGCTCACCTCCGCGAAGACGCTGATCGGCGCCGACACCGACCCTGACGGGGCCATGTTCGGCCCTGACGGTGCCCTGTCCGCCCACGCCTCATGGGCGGGTTCATTCGCTACCGCGGGTGCCCGCCTCAGGCGGGCGCGGGCCGAGGGGGCTCTGGTCCGGGGCATCCGCGCCGTCCTGGCCTACCACGTGATCTTCCATTGGAACCGGCTCGCCCTGGGCCCGGGTGTGCAGGCTGCCCTGGCCCGCGCGGCGCGCACGGTCGTCTTGGGCGTTGCGGTCGAGGGCTCAGAGGCTGTGCGGTGAACAGGGATTTCCTCAAGGCATGGGAACGGTTCCCGTTGCTGTGCCGTCCTCACCTGCACCTGCCCGATCTGTGCACCCGAATCGAAACCGCCCATTCCCATGTCCGTGCGGCCACCGCAACCACCGACTCTGGTGAGCGGCACCGTCAGGCGCTGAACGCCTGGAACCTGGCCGCGCTCATCGCCGCCGACCTAGGGCACACCGACCTGGCCGCCCGGTGGCGCCGCGACCAGCACACCCTTCTGGCCCGCCACGCTCCGCTGACCGGACGAGCAGCCATCGACGCCCTCCAGCCCATACTCAACGTCGTGCGTCTCACCGCCCGCCATGAGATGACCCGAGGCGAGCGCCGGCGCCGTGTTTGACACTGTGACTGGACGTTTGTGGCGTAGACGCACGGTCGATGACCGGTGGGCGAAGGACCCCGCGCACGAGGGGATGGACCCCAGTGGCACCAGACCGGCTCCAGGCCGGGCCGGCTGCTCCCCGCGCACGCGGGGATGGACCCGGGCGGCCGAGGCCCGGGACCGGTGGGCGCTGCTGCTCCCCGCGCACGCGGGGATGGACCCCGGTACAGGCGTCCGGCGGCTTCCCGCTTGGCCTGCTCCCCGCGCATGCGGGGATGACCTTGCCGGTCCTACGGGCGTGCTCCCGCCGGGCTTCGCCACGGCCCACGGCGTATCCTGACCCCGCGAACGAGCGACGCACCACGGCGTGACCCCCCGTGTACCCGACCCCACGAGGCAAGGTGGACGGCATGAGTGCACACCCCCCGAACGAACAGTCGTGGTCCGGCAGCGAGCTGGCTGGCTACGAGGCCGCGCTGGAGGCGATCCACGGCGCGATGGGCGCCTACAGCGCCCTGATCGCTCACGAAGAGGCCAAGGACGCCCCCGATGAACAGGTGATCGAGAAGGCAAGCGCAGGCCGACGCGCATGCGTCCGCCGCCGTGAGAGCCTCGACCCCGCGAACGCGACCGACATCGCGCGGGTGCGTACCGAGTTCAGCGCCCTGGCCGAAACGGTGCGGGCCTCCCGCCGGTGAAAGATCCCCGTCCGGCCTCGCGGGTAGGATTCGTTCCACCCGCGAGGCCGGACGCGATCAGCTGGCGCGGCGGGTACGTCCCCCCACGGGCATCGGGCGCACCAGACCCAGGGCGACCACCTCGTTGGCCAGCCGGGTGCGCCGGTTCTGCCCCTCCGGGATGCGGAACTTCTGGTACAGCCTCAACAGATGCTGCTTCACCGCAGCCTCGGTGACCACCAGGGCCTCGGCGATGTCACGGGCCGTGGCCGGGGCCACGAAGGCCTCCTCCGACAGCGCGGGCTGGCACAGGGCGGTGAGCACGTCCAGCTCGCGGCGGGTCAGCTCGGGCGCGGCGCCCCGGCGCAGCTCGATGTCGGGGCTGAGCTGTTCGGTGGGCAGCCCGCCGACCCGGCAGCGGGCTCCGCCGAAGCTCACCACGTCGCCCTCCTCCAGCACCCGGCGGGCGATGGGGCGGCCGTTGACCCGGGTGCCGTTCCGGGAGAGTCCGAGGTCGACGACGTACACGTAGGGCCCGCGTCGGACGAGTTCCGCGTGCAGCTGGGACACGCTGGGGTCGGTCAGTCTGATGTCGGCGCCCTCACCCCGGCCCACCGTGGTGACCTCGTGGTGGAGGGGCCGGACGTCACCGGTCTCCTCCAGGCGAAGGTGCGGACCGTCCACGGTGGCTCCTCCCGAGCTGCTGGGGCGCGGCCGGTGGGGGTGCGGCCTACGGTGGTGGAGGGTCTGTTGCCGGGGGGTGGCCGTTCGGTCGCCACGTCGAGTGGGCTTCATGGGGGTGGTCCTCGCTCACCGGTGCGCTCATCAACACCTGGGTTACCCGGCTGGTACACGTTCTACGCGCTTACTCCGGAGTTAGGCGGACAAGACGGGGAATTACGGCGCTGTGGCCGAACCGGAAGCGGGAAACGGACACGGGTGCCACCCGAGGGGGAGGAGTCCGTTTCCGTGAGCCCTGGGGCTTCGGCTGCGCCGTTCACTACAATGGACACGGCCCCTCCATGATGACGCCGTCCCTGTTCTCGCGGGGCGCGCGGAGCCGCCGGGAACATGAGCCACGCTGGAGTGCCGCTCGGTTTCGGACAGTCCCGCGGTGGCGTGTGGCCGGTCTGTGCCAGACGGGGGCCACGGGTACGAGCCGCACGGCGGCCAGGCAATTCGAAAGCGAACGGGTCGGGACGCGGTGGACGACGCTGAGCAGGCTGAGGTGGCGCGGTCGGACGGGGACACCCCCGCCGACGGTTCGGGCGGGAAGGGCGGTGGCCGCCCCAAGGTGCCCTACTGGCTCTCCCAGGTGCCCTACGCCCTGGTGCTGTCGGCGCTCGCGGCGGGGATCGTGGTGGTCGCCGCCGCCTACTTCAAGCGGGGTCCGGCGATCATCGCGGCGGCCCTGCTCCTCGCGGCCACCTTCAGGCTGGTGCTCCCCAAGGACTGGATCGGCCTGCTCGCGGTGCGTCGCAGATGGGTGGATCTGCTCACTCTGGTGGCGCTCGCGGTCCTTCTGATCGTCTTGGCCTGGGTGGCGCCGCAACTCTCCGCCTAGGCGTCGAATAAGCTTGATGTCGAGATACCGCGACACCGAACAAGCACCGCCTCCCGGGAGCACGGACACCGGGCGGGATCAGGTGATCGCCGCGGGCGCGGACCGGAACCGGCCACGAACCGGAACCGGGCCCCGCCTCACGAGGCGGTAGCGAGCACCGAAGGGACAGCCACACAGCCATGGCCAAGATCAAGGTCGAAAACCCCGTAGTCGAGCTCGACGGCGACGAGATGACCCGGATCATCTGGTCCTTCATCAAGGACCGCCTGATCCTCCCGTACCTCGACATCGACCTGAAGTACTACGACCTCGGTATCGAGGAGCGCGACCGCACCGACGACCAGGTCACCATCGACGCGGCCCACGCCATCAAGAAGTACGGCGTCGGCGTCAAGTGCGCCACCATCACCCCCGACGAGGCCCGCGTCGAGGAGTTCGGCCTGAAGAAGATGTGGCGGTCGCCCAACGGCACCATCCGCAACATCCTCGGCGGCGTCGTCTTCCGCGAGCCCATCATCTGTGAGAACGTGCCGCGCCTGGTCCCGGGCTGGACCAAGCCCGTCATCATCGGCCGCCACGCCCACGGCGACCAGTACAAGGCGACCGACTTCAAGGTCCCCGGCCCCGGCACGGTCACCATGACCTACACCCCGGCCGACGGCAGCCAGCCGGTCGAGTTCGACGTCGCGAGCTTCCCCGAAGAGGGCGGCGTCGCGATGGGCATGTACAACTACCGCAAGTCCATCGAGGACTTCGCGCGGGCCAGCCTCAACTACGGCCTGGACCGGAACTACCCGGTCTACATGTCCACCAAGAACACCATCCTCAAGGCCTACGACGGCATGTTCAAGGACGTGTTCGAGGAGGTCTTCGAGAACGAGTTCAAGGAGAAGTTCGCCGCCGCGGGCATCACCTACGAGCACCGCCTCATCGACGACATGGTCGCCGCCGCGCTCAAGTGGGAGGGCGGCTACGTCTGGGCGTGCAAGAACTACGACGGTGACGTGCAGTCCGACACCGTCGCCCAGGGCTACGGCTCGCTGGGCCTCATGACCTCGGTCCTGCGCACCGCCGACGGCAGCGCCGTCGAGGCCGAGGCCGCCCACGGCACCGTGACCCGTCACTACCGCCAGCACCAGCAGGGCAAGCCCACCTCGACCAACCCGATCGCGTCCATCTTCGCGTGGACCCGCGGTCTGGAGCACCGGGGCAAGCTGGACAACACCCCGAAGGTGGTCGAGTTCGCGAACACCCTCGAGGACGTCGTCATCAAGACCGTCGAGGGCGGCCAGATGACGAAGGACC
This sequence comes from Nocardiopsis sp. NPDC006938, assembly GCF_042869555.1. Taxonomy (NCBI): domain Bacteria; kingdom Bacillati; phylum Actinomycetota; class Actinomycetes; order Streptosporangiales; family Nocardiopsidaceae; genus Nocardiopsis; species Nocardiopsis sp. NPDC006938. The sequence goes on from NZ_JBIAGA010000002.1 coordinate 12,027, forward strand.
TGGCCCTGCTGGTCGGCTCCGAGCAGGAGTGGCTGACCACCGAGCAGTTCCTCGCCGCCCTGGACGAGAACCTGAGCAAGCGTCTCGCCTAGTGCCGGGACCCGCCGCACCGTCCTGAGCCGACGGTCGCGGTGAGACCTTGGCCACGCCCGGGCGTCCCCGTGAGGGGGCGCCCGGGCCTCGTCGTCTCCGGGGGTCGCCGCGAGGGGTCAAGACGCACGAAACGCGGTGTTCGCGGGGGTTCGGGGCCCCGGGGCAGCCGAAGTTCCCGGGTGTCTTTCCCGTGTTCGGGCCACATCCGGGCTCCGGTGGTGGGAGGATGACGGAGTGGAGAGGGGTCCTCCGGCGCCTGGTGCGACGTAGGACACGTGAACACGATTCGCCCCTTTCGCGAACTTTGACCTATTGTGGAGACACGCCGGTGAGAACCGGCAGGCCAGAGCGGGTTTTCGCCCCTCGGCCACCACGAGCCGACGTGCCGGCCGTGCGCCCGCTGGGGGGTAGGCGCGCACAGTACGGAACGTCACGAAGAAGGGCCCGTCACTCCGGTGACGGGCCCTTCGCTTTGCCCGGGCGATGCCCGGCCGTCAGTCCTCGATGGCCTCCTCGGGGATGACCTCACCGTTGCGCATGGCCTCGAACATCAGCTCGGACCTCCCCTCGTCCCACAGCACCACCGACCCCACACCGTCCAGCGTGGGGGTGCTGCCCACCGGCACCGCGGTCGTCTGGGTGCCGCCGCGCATCGCCAGCAGCATGCTGGCCAGGTGGCGCAGCTTGTCGCCCTCGTCGACCATGAACGTGTCCGTGCCCGCCAGCACCAGCGGCACCGACTTGAACGGGTTGAACATGGTCGAGGGGGCGCTGGCCTCCTGGATCAGCGCCGAGAAGAACTCGCGCTGGCGCTGGATGCGGTCCAGGTCGGCACGCGGGGTGGCGCGGGTGCGCACGTAGCCCAGCGCGGTGCCGCCGTCCATCTCCTGGCAGCCCGCCTCGATGTCCAGACCCGCCTTCGGGTCGGCCATCGGCTCCTCCGGGCACAGCTCCACGCCGCCGACCGCGTCGACCAGGTCCACGAAACCGCCCATGCCGATCTCCACGTAGTGGTCGATCCGCACGCCCGAGGCCTGCTCGAAGCTCTGGACCAGCGGGGCCGGGCCGCCGCAGACCTCCTCGCCGTCCTCGCCGGTGCCGCACACCGAGTCGGCGAACGCGGTGTTGATCTTGTTGTCGGCGTAGCCGGGGATGGCCATGGGGACGTAGGAGTCGCGCGGCACGCTGACGATGGTCGGATCGCCGTCGCGCGGCATGTACAGCACCATGATCGTGTCGGTGCGGCGGCCCTCGGCGCGACCGGTGGCCAGGTCCCGGATCTGGTCGTCGTCCAGGCCGTCACGGCTGTCGGAACCGACGATCATGTACGTGGTGCCGGGCTGGCGGTCCGGGCGCCCCTCGTAGTCCTGGAGGGCGTCCACGCGCTGGAGCCGGGAGTCCGCCCACAGGTAGAAGGCCGTGGGGACCACCAGCAGCAGCACGAGGACCAGCACGGCGGTGGTGCGCGCCGTCTTCATGCGGCGCTCGCGGGCACGGCGCTGGTGACCGCGGCCGTCGTACTCGCGCCCGGCGCTGTGGGTGCGGCGCTTCTTCGGGCGCAGCGGGGGGACCTGGTCGGCCGGGGGGAGTCGGCGGGTCTCGCCCACCGACCGCTGCTCGGACTCGCGGGGCCGGTACAGCCGCTCGAACTCGTCCGGCCTGTCTGGGTCGCCCCCGCGCCGGAACACGCCCGCGCTGTCGTGTTCGCCGTTCGGGCCCGGCCCTTCCCGGTACCGTCGATCAGCCATCGATTCGCCTATCTGCTCCGTGCCCTGCGGCCCTCGGATGTGTCGTACGTCCCTTGTGATCGCTGACAGGGTAGTCGGGTTCTCCCCGATCTCCTCCGGCGCCCGGGGTCATCCCCGGCGGGAGGCCCCGTCCGAGGGCACCAGGGCGCGTATCCGGGGCGGGGGCCAGCCGCGCCCCGTGAACGCCTCCCGGACCGCCGACCCCAGCCCGGCCACCCGGCCCTCGGGGACCAGGGCGAACGCGGTCCCGGCCCACCCGGTGCGGCGGGCGCCGCGCGCACCGGCCCGGGCTGCGGTCTCCACCGCCAGCTCCACGGCGGGAAGGCGCAGGCCGAAACCGCGCAGGGACAGGTGGGACGCGGACAGGACCGGTCCCGTCTCCGCCGCGCGCCCCGCGCGCAGCAGGCCCACCGCCGCGTTGAGCCGGTGCACCTCGGTCACGGCGTACTCCACACGTTGGCGCAGCGCGGGGTTCTGGAGGCGGCGCAGCGCGGCGGGCAGGTCCTGGACGGAGCGCAGCGGGCCGAGGACCTCCTGGGCGCGGGCCAGCTCCGCGGCGCGCGGCGGGCGCGGGTCGCGTCGGGGCAGGGCGCCGGTCTCCACGACCACCAGACGCTGTCCGGCGGCCTCCAGGTCGAAGGGCAGCACCGTGGTGCGGCCGCTGCCGAGGTTGGCCCGCACCGCGTGCCCGGCGCGGGCGGCCAGCACCACGGCCTGGTCGACGCCGCCGCCCGTGGGGCGGTCGGCGCCCGCGAGGTCGGCGAGCGCCAGGGACACCGCCGCCCCGACCGCCGCCGCGTACCCCAGGGAGGCGTGTTCGGGCAGGCCCGACCCGATGAGGACGCGAACGCCCCTCCCAGGCGCCAGGAGACCGCCCTCGCGGGCGTCGGCCACGGCACGGGCGACCGCGCGGGCGGCGGGGCTACGCGCTCCCAGGCGGCCGTCGGGCGTCGCGACGTGCGCGCGTCCGCCGGGAGCGGTGCCCAGCGCCACCGTGACTCCCCAGGGCAGGGCGACGAAGAGGGCCGCCCCGCCGCTGGCCGCCGTGTGCTCGCCCATGAGGGCGAGCCGCCCCGGGGCGTGCCACACCCCCTCGGGGGCGGTGCCGAACCGCCGGGCGTACCCGTCCCGCAGGTCCGCGTCGGACGGCGCCTCGGGCCAGTCCCCGACCGGCCCCCGAGCACGAGCCCCCAACACCGCGCGCACCCGTGCCCCGGTGACCCCCACGTTCCGCCCCCGCTCTCCTCGGTGATCTCCGTGTCCCAGTCTGCCCGCATCTCGGCACCGGGCTGGCGTGGGGCTTTCGTCCCGAGGGGTCCCCGACGCTAGGGTTGCGGACCCGGTCAGCGATCCGGGAGACGGGGGCGAATCGCGGGAACGAGGCGTCAGGAGCGGCGCCGTGCCGCCGTCGACCCGTTCCTCGACAGGGCGACCCACCCGCGCCGCAGCGCCAGCGGAGACACAAGAAGGAAGACCATGCCTCCACTCTCCGAACGGGCCCTGGACACGGCCCAGCGTTACCGGAACTCGGCGATGGACGGTTACTGGGGGCTGCGGCGCCGGTACCCGTCGGTCGACCACCTGGTGCGCGCCTACGAGCGCTACTCGGACCGCAACGGCACCCAGTTGGCGGGTGCGGTCACGTACTTCACGTTCCTGTCCTTCTTCCCGCTCATGGCGCTGGCCTTCGCGGGGGTCGGCTTCCTCGCCAACCAGCAGGTGGAGCTGACCTCCTACCTGGAACGGGCGCTGGACGACGTCCTGCCGGGGCTGGCGCAGCAGCTGCCGATGGACCAGATCGCGCGGGCCCGGGTGGGCGCGAGCGTGGTCGGTCTACTCGGCCTGTTGTACGCGGGGCTGAACTCGGTGTGGTCGCTGCGCCAGGCCCTGCACGCGATCTGGTTGAAGAGCTTCCGGCAGGGCCCGAACTTCGTGCTGCGCAAGCTCGGCGACCTGCTGGTCATGCTGGGGTTGGGCGGGGCGCTGCTGTTCACGGTGGCCTTCACGAGCTTCATGCAGACGGCCACGGTCTGGCTGCTCTCGCTGGTGGGGTTGGACGGGTCGCTGGTGGCGAACCTGGCGTTGCGGGCGCTGGCCCTGGTGATCGCGATCGCGGTGAACATGTGCGTGTTCGTGTTCATCTTCTCGGTGCTGTCGGGTGACGGGGGTCCCTCGGCGCCGATGTGGCGGGGCGCGCTGCTGGGAGCGGTGGCCTTCGAGGTTCTGAAGTACGCGGCTGCGCTGTTGCTGGCGGGGACGCTGGGGAATCCGGTGTACGCGTCCTTCGCGGTGCTGGTGGGGCTGCTGGTGTGGATCAACCTGGTGATCAGGGTGGTGCTGTTCAGCGCCGCGTGGACCGCGACCTGGCTCGCGGTGCCGCCGCCGTACACCGGGTCCCTGACACCGCCGGAGGAGAGCGGGATGGACTGGACGCGCCCGCGGCCGGTCCTGCGCCCGAGTCCGGAGGCGCTGGCCGAGCGCCGTCTGGCCCAGAGGCTGCTCTCCCTCGGGTTGGCGCTGGTGGGGGCGGCGCTCGCGGCGGGGGTCGCGGCCGTGGCCTCGCGTTCGCGTCGCTGATCGCCAAGGAATCGGAAAGCGATCGGAAAGAACTCGTATTTTACTGTGGGTCGATTCCGTATGCGCGCGGTGTGAGACGGGTAGTCCTCCTCTGTCCCGGATGACCGGTTCGCCGGGGCTAGCGGTGCGTCGGTGGCAACGGCTGTCCCCTCACCTGGAGGTCAGATGGGAATCGCATTCAATTCGTCCGAACGCGCGACGCTCGGAGTCGAGTGGGAACTCCAACTCGTCGACCGGCACAGTCGTCATCTGCGACAGGAGGCGAGCGCGCTCCTCGCCGAACTCCCCGACCTCAGCAGTGAGGCCGCGATCCCCCCGCTGCGGCACGAACTGATGCAGTCCCAGGTGGAGGTGGTGACCGGGATCTGCGAGACGGTCGAGGAGGCCAGGGACGACCTCGGCCGCAGCGTGGCGCGGATGCGGGAGGTGCTGGAACCCCGCGGTGCCACGCTGACCTGTTCGGGTACGCACCCGATCGACCACTGGCGGGACCAGCAGTTCAGCCCGGGGGAGCGGTACGGCGAGCTGGTCGACCAGATGCAGTGGGTGGCCCGCAGGATCTTGACCTGCGGCGTCCATGTGCACGTGGGGGTGCGCAGTCAGGAGAAGGCCATTCCCATCGTGAACGCGCTTGCGAAGTATCTCCCGCATTTTCTTGCTTTGAGTGCTTCTAGCCCCTTTTGGGGTGGTCATGACACGGGACTGGCCTCCGCGCGCTCCGTGGTCTTCGGTGCCCTTCCGACCTCGGGGCCGCCGCCGAACCTCACCGGGTGGCCCGCTTTCGAGGATTACCTCGAAACCCTCCTGAATGCGGGTACCATCGCCTCTATCAAGGAAGTCTGGTGGGACATCCGTCCGCACCCGGATTTCGGCACCATCGAGATCCGGATGTTCGACGGGATTCCCACCTTGCGCGAGGTGGGGATGGCCGCCGCTCTCTCCCAGTGTCTGGTGGAGCTGTTCGACCACCAGCTCGACCGCGGGTACAGCTTGCCGAGCCCGCCGAACTGGGTGGTGAAGGACAACAAGTGGCGGGCCACCCGCTACGGGCTCGACGCTCGTGTCATCACGGACGCACACGGAACCACCGTTCCGATCCGCGACGACCTCCACGAGCTGGTCCGCGAACTGGCGCCGGTCGCCACCCGTCTGGGCTGCGCGGATGACCTGGACACGGTCTCCGAGATCCTGGACAAGGGAGCCTCCTACGAGCGCCAACGGGCGGTAGTCGCCGACGGCGGATCGCTCCGGGACGTCGTGGACCTGCTCTCCGCCGAGTTCGAGGGGGACCCCGCCCGCGCGGCATTTGTCGGCGCGCGATGAGTAGTGACGAAATGGGGACCCTCGCATGCAGGGACGTGACCTGCCGGAGCAGTTGACGGCTTTTCTGGCGCGCCATGAGCGGGAGCTCACGGGATTCCGCCGGGACCTGCACATGCACCCGGAGCTGGCCTTCGCCGAACACCGCACCACGGGCCGCCTGGCCGAACGCCTGCGCCGGGCGGGGCTGACCCCCCAGGCCCTGCCCCAGGGCACCGGCCTCATCTGTGACATCGGCGACGGCCCCGGCCCCATGGTCGCCCTGCGCGCCGACATCGACGCGCTGCCCCTCACCGACGAGAAGGACGTCCCCTACCGCTCCACCGTCCCCGGCGTCGCCCACGCCTGCGGACACGACGTGCACACCACGGTCCTGCTGGCCGCGGGGATCTTCCTCGCCCAGCAGGACCGGGCGGGCGCGCTGCCCGGCCGGGTCCGCCTCCTGTTCCAGCCCGCCGAGGAACTCCCCGGCGGGGCGGTCGAGGTCGTCAGGGCCGGCGGCATGGAGGGCGTGGACCGGGTCTTCGCCCTGCACTGCGACCCCCGCCAGATGGTCGGCAAGGTGGGGCTGCGCACCGGCGGCATCACCGCCGCCTGCGACCAGATCATGGTGCGCCTGTCCGGCCCGGGCGGGCACACCGCGCGACCGCACCTGACCTCCGACCTCGTGTACGCGCTCGGCAAGATCGTCACCGAGCTGCCCGCGGCGCTGTCCCGCAGGGTCGATCCCCGGGCCGGGTTCAGCCTGGTGTGGGGGCGGATCAGCGCGGGCTCGGCGCCCAACGTCATCCCCGATGACGCGGTCGCCGAGGGCACCGTGCGCTGCCTGGACGACGAGGCCTGGCACTCCGCCCCGGACATCCTCAAGGGGCTGGTGGAGTCGGTCGCCTCCGCCTACGGGGCCGACGCCGAGGTCACCTACCGCAGGGGCGTGCCGCCCACCATCAACGAGTCCCGCAGCGTGGAGATCCTGCGCGAGGCCACCACCACGGCCCTGGGAGCGGAGGCGGTCACGCCGACCCCGCAGAGTCTGGGCGGGGAGGACTTCGCCTGGTACCTGGAGCACGCGCCCGGTGCCCTGGCCCGCCTGGGCACCCACTCCCCGGACTGGGACGGCGACATGCTCGACCTGCACCGGGGCACCTTCGACGCCGACGAGCGGGCCATCGGGGTGGGCACCCGCCTCATGGTGACCACCGCGCTCACCTCGTTGTGGGAGGACGCCCCCGGTGGCGTGCGCGCCGACACCCAGGCCCTGGCCTGAGGCCCTGACCGGACCGGCGCCGCCCCCGGGGCGGCGCCGACGGGGCCTCCCGGTCCGCCCGCTGACGGCTTCTACCGGATCGTCGGCAACTTCGTGGCGCCGTGTCGGGTGACCTCCCCACCTGGTGGCATCCTGAACGGATGAACCAGCCACTCACCATCGAACAGATCCGCCGGGCGCCCAAGGTGCTCCTCCACGACCACCTCGACGGCGGGCTGCGCCCGTCCACGGTGGTCGAGCTCGCGCGGGAGGCGGGCTACCGGGACCTGCCCACCTACGACCCCGCCGAGCTGGGGCGTTGGTTCCGTGACGCGTCGGACTCCGGGTCGCTGGAGCTCTACCTGGAGACCTTCGCCCACACCACGGCGGTCATGCAGAGCCGCGACGCCCTGGTGAGGGTGGCGGCGGAGGCGGCCGAGGACCTGGCCGCAGACGGCGTGGTCTACGCCGAGCAGAGGTACGCCCCCGAGCAGCACCTGGAGGGCGGGCTCACCCTGGAGGAGGTCGTGGAGGCCGTCCAGGAGGGGCTCGAACTGGGGCAGAAGCGCGCCGCCGACGCGGGTCGGAGCATCCGCACCGGCCAGCTGGTGACCGCCATGCGCCACGCGGCCCGTTCGTCGGAGATCGCGGAGCTGGCGGTGCGCTACCGCGACGCCGGGGTCAGCGGCTTCGACATCGCGGGCGCCGAGGCGGGCAACCCGCCCACCCGCCACCTGGACGCCTTCGAGTACCTGCGCCGGGAGAACTTCCACTTCACCATCCACGCGGGTGAGGCGTTCGGGCTGCCCTCCATCTGGGAGGCGCTCCAGTGGTGCGGCTGTGACCGGCTCGGCCACGGCGTGCGCATCATCGACGACATCACCTCCAACGAGAGCGGTGTCCCGGTGCTCGGGCGCCTGGCCCAGTACGTGAGGGACAAGCGCGTGCCGCTGGAGATGTGCCCGAGCTCCAACGTGCAGACCGGCGCGGCCGACTCCATCGCGGACCACCCGATCGGCCTCCTGCGCGACCTGCGCTTCCGGGTCACGGTCAACACGGACAACCGCCTCCAGAGCGGGGTCACCCTGTCGGAGGAGTTCGCCAAGCTGAGCGAGGCCTTCGGCTACGACTGGGACGACCTCCAGTGGTTCACGGTGAACGCCATGAAGTCGGCCTTCCTGCCGTTCGACGAGCGCCTGGCGCTGATCAACGGGACCATCAAGCCGGGCTTCGCGCAGCTGAAGTGGGCGACGCACTGATGGCCCGTTCGGCCGGGGACACGACCACGCACTACTCCACGTCCTCCCGGGTGATGGCGGTCGCGTGGGTGGTCGTGGCGGTCCTGTTGCTGCTGGACCTGGTGCTGCGCGGCCAGGACCGGATGGCGTGGATCGCCGGGGCCGTCCTGGTGTTCAGCGTCGCCGCGGTCTACACGGCCTGGCTGCGCCCCCGGGTGGTCTCCACCGAACGCGGCATCCGGATGGTCAACCCCCTGCGGGAGACCTTCGTGCCGTGGGCGGCCGTGCTGTGGGTGGACGTGGTGGACGTGTTGCGGGTGCACACCCCGGACGGGGTCTACCGGTCCTGGCCGTTGCGCGAGACGAAGCGGGCGAGGGTGCGGGAGAACATGCGCCGGGAGTCGGGCTACCTGGACCCCGACGACGACAAGGACCCGGAGCGGATGCGCCCGGTGGACCTGGTCGCCCGTGAGCTGCGCCGGGACGCCGAGCGGTACAAGGCGCGTCCGCTGAGCGGCCCCATCCGCGAGGTCGACGAGGAGGGTCCGGCCGCGCTGGGAGCCGAGGAGCACCCGCAGACCATGGTGCCGGTCGAGGTCATCGTGGTCCTGGGCGTGCCGCTGCTCCTGCTGGTCGCGGTGCTGTTCCTGGCGTGAACCCGCGCCGGGCGCGGGGTTGACGCGACCCCCACGATTCTGGTTAGGTTAGGCATGCCTAAGGGGAAACGTTCCGGGTGGGCGGGCTTCGCGCGGATGGCCACCCACCCGGACCTCTCCCCAGGGCGACGCGCGCGGTTCAACTGAATATCGGGAAGAGAAGGTGCCGCCAGCGCCAGTCCAACGGGGTCTGCGGGGACTCCGGGCGCGGTGCGGCACCGGGGAAAGCACCGCCTCCGACCGGGTCCACGGCCGGTACCGTCCATCCCAGGCCTCGGGATGTACGCTCGCCACGCCGGTACCGACCGCCCCGGACCCGGTCGGAGGTGCCCCAGCACACGTGCCTTCGGGCACGGAGAAGCCCGGCCTCGGCCGGGCTTCGTGCTGTTCGCGCCGGTCTTTCGCGCCGGTCCGTCGGTGCGGCCCCGGCCGCGTCCCGTTCCCTCAGGCCGCGTCGACCACGCGGTGGAGCAGCTCGCCGAGACGGCGGGCCCGATGTTCGACGACCTCCAACGCGCGCTCCTGCTCGAAGGGGTCCAGCACCGCGCCCACGGCGTCGTTGCTGACGATCGACAGCCCCAGCACCTCGGCGCCCATCTCCACCGCGGCGATCGCCTCCAGGGCGATCGACCGCCCCACCACGTCGGCGCCCGCCTGGCGCAGCACCTTCAGCTCCGACGGGGTCTGGAGCTGTGGACCGGTCGTGGACACGTACACGCCCTCGGCCAGCGTCACGTCCACCTCGTGGATGATCGCCCGCAGCCGCTCGCTGTAGGTCCGGGTCAGGTCGACGAAGTCCGGACCGGCCAGCGGCGAGGTCGCGGTGAGGTTCACGTGGTCGCGCAGGACCACCGGCTGACCCGGCTGGAAGTCGGTGCGCAGGGACCCGGCCGAACCGGTGAGCACCGCGACCCGGGCGCCGGCGGCGATCCCGGTGCGCACGGCGTGCACGGCCGTCATCGGGCCCCAGCCCTCGTACAGGTGGACGCGTCCCACGAACACGACCACGCGCTTGTCGCCCACCCACATGCTGCGGACCCGCCCGCTGTGCCCCTCCGCCGTGGGCCGAACGAATCCGGGCAGTTCGGTCGCGTCGCTCTCGATGTCGGGCGTGCCCAGCGCGTCCGCGGCGCCCGCCCAGCCGGAGCCGAGCACCACCAGTGCGTCGAAGCTGTCGGCGCCGGCGCGGGCCAACAGCTCCTTTGCCGCGGAGTCCGCCAGTTGCTTCGCCTCGCCCGTGGTCCGGGGCGGCTGCTCTGATTCGCTCACAAGTCGGATACTACCGCTCTGTAGTCAGTTGATCCCGGACCGCAACGCTGGGTGGCCGTAGGGCGGAATGTACGTGTCACCGCCGGTGCGCCGGGCACCCCGGCCCACGTGTCCTTCGTCGCATTCTCGGAGCCCGGGAGGGGTCCCGACGGGCCCCGCACCCCGCCCGGCCACCCACTGACCGGGGGCGGCTGCGGTCATCGACACCCGGCATGGCGGACAATGGACGTAAGCGAGAGAACCAGGTGGTCGCCCCGCCGTGTCCCGACACCGCCCCGGACCGGGTACGGCAGGGCCGCACCGCCCATAGAGGGAGTGAAGCAGCGTGACGAAGGTCGTGATCATCGGTGGCGGGCCCGGGGGCTATGAGCCGGCGTTGGTCGCCGCGCAGTTGGGCGCGGACGTGACCGTGGTGGAGCGCGACGGGATCGGCGGCTCCTGCGTCCTCACCGACTGCGTCCCCTCCAAGAGCCTGATCGCCACGTCCACCCGCACCACGTACGTACGCGAGTCCGCCAGCCTGGGTATCCACATCCCGGAGACCGAGGACCACAAGGAGGCCGTCCGGGTCGACATCGACCAGATCAACGGGCGGATCAAGCGCCTGGCCCAGGCACAGTCCGACGACACCCGCGCCCGCCTGGTCAAGGAGGGCGTCGAGGTCGTCATCGGCGAGGCCCGACTGGTCGACCCGCACATCGTCGCCGTGGGGGAGCGCCGCATCCGCGCGGACGTCGTGCTCATCGCCACCGGCGCCCACCCCCGCGAACTGCCCACCGCCAAACCGGACGGCGAGCGCATCCTGACCTGGCGCCACCTCTACGACCTGGAGGAGCTCCCGGAGAAGCTCATCGTGGTCGGCTCCGGCGTCACCGGCGCCGAGTTCGCCAGCGCCTACCAGGCCCTGGGTTCGGACGTCACCCTGGTGTCCTCCCGTGAGCTCGTCATGCCCACGCAGGACTCCGACGCCGCGGAGGTGCTGGAGGAGGTGTTCATGCGGCGCGGCATGACGGTGCTCAGCCAGACCCGCGCCGAGTCGGTCGTGCGCACCGAGGACGGCGTCCGGGTGACCCTGTCCGACGGCCGCACCGTCGACGGCAGCCACTGCCTGATGACCGTCGGCATGATCCCCAACACCGAGGGCCTGGGCCTGGAGGAGGCCGGGGTCCGCCTCAACAAGGGCGGGTTCGTCGAGGTCGACCGGGTCTCCCGGACCACCGTGCCCGGCGTCTACGCGGCGGGCGACTGCACCGGCGTGAACATGCTGGCCTCCGTCGCCGCCATGCAGGGCCGCATCGCCATGTGGCACGCGCTCGGCGAGGCCGTGTCCCCGCTCCAGCTGTCCACCGTCGCCTCCACCGTGTTCACCCACCCCGAGCTGGCGGCGGTCGGCGCCAGCGAGGACGACGTGCGCAGCGGCCGGATCGACGGCCGCACGGTCACCCTGCCGCTAAACACCAACCCGCGCGCCAAGATGAACCAGGTCAAGGACGGCTTCGTCAAGCTCATCTGCCGTCAGCACACCGGGATCGTGCTCGGCGGCGTCATCGTCGGCCCGCGCGCCAGCGAGCTCATCCTCGGTGTGTCCATCGCCGTGCAGCAGCGCCTGACGGTCGACGACATCGCGCACACCTTCTCCGTGTACCCGTCGCTGTCGGGCAGCGTCACCGAGGCCGCCCGCTCCCTCATGCTGGCCTCCCCGGAGTAGAGGGCCCGGCCGCAGACCGGGCCGCCCGCCGTGTGGGTACGTGGGGCACACGGCGGGCCCGTCTCCTTACCCGTCCTTGACAGCGCCCGGAATACCGTTCCGGGGTGATCTGTCCGAAGTGCCAAAGCCAGATGCGTACCTACGACCGCCAGGGCGTCCACATCGACCGGTGTGACGGCTGCCAGGGGATCTTCCTGGACCGGGGCGAGCTGGAGCGCGTGGTCTCCGCCGAACAGCGCCACTACGGCGCCGTTCCGCCCGACCCGCAGGCGCCCCCGCCCCACCCCGGCCACCACCCCGGCCAGCGCCGCGCCTACCCCGACTCCCCGCGCGGCTACGGCGGCCACGGAGGCTACTCCGACTCGCCGCCCGCCTACCGGGGCTACAACGACTCGCCCCGCCCCTACCGGCGCCGCCGCAAGAGCTTCCTCGAACAGCTCTTCGACTGACCTCTGGAGTGAGGGCCGTGCACCCGCTCATCTGTACACACTGCGGGGAGTGGGACGGGCGACCGGACACGGGAGCGGGGGAGCACGTGCTCCGCTGCGCCTCGTGCGGGCTGACCCGCCCCTTCCTGCGGCTGCCGCTCCTGTGCGTCACGGGACCCAGCGGCACCGGGAAGTCCACCGTGGCGCGCGAACTCCTGGCGCGCCTGGCGGACCGCTTCGTGGTGCTCGAACAGGACCTGCTCTGGGTGGGCGGCCTGCGCGACCCCGCCGACGACCACCGCCTGTTCCGCTCGACCTGGCTGCGCACCGCCGCCATGGTGCAGCAGAGCGGGCGGCCCGTCGTGCTCTGCGGGACGGTGGCCCCGCCCGAACTGGAGCACCTGCCCGAACGCGCCCTCTTCTCGGGAACCCACTACCTGGCGCTCACCTGCGACCCGGACGTGCTCGCCGAACGCCTGCGCGGGCGCCCCGGGTGGCGCGGATGGGACGAGGCCCGCATCGCCGAGACCCTCGACCACCAGGACTGGCTCACCGCCGAGGCCGGGCGGCTGCTTCCGCCCGTCACCCTGCTCGACACCACCGCCACCGCGCCGCCCGAGACCGCCGAGGCGGTCCGGCGCTGGGCGGAGGGCGTCCACCCCGGCCCGGCCACCCCGGCGCCGTCCCTCAGCGGTCCTTGAAGTACCGGAACAGGTGCTCCTCACGCACCCGGCACACGGCCGCCACCGCCCCGGCCAGCGCCGCGGCCCCCGCCGCCACGGCCGTCGGGGCGCTCACCGCGAGGGTCTCCCAGGGGTCGGCCGGGTTGCCCAGCCGCACCGCGACCGCCAGGGCGCACCCCACCAGGAGCAGACCGGCGACCGCCCACAGCAGCGTCTCCAGGGAGGTCTGCACGAGCAGGGCCCGGCGCGACACCCCCACGTGCAGTGCCGACGCCAGCTCCAGGCGCCGTAGCCGCACCGCCGTGAACCCGAGCACGAACCCGACCAGCACGGCGGCGGGCGCGGCGAACCGCGTGGTCCGCTCCGCGAAGGCGGCCGCCCCGTCGAACCCGGCTCCCAACGTCGTGTTCAACTGGCCCACGTTGACCGACGCCGCCGGGTCCGCTCCCGTGCGCACCGCCCACATGAGCAGCTCGTCCGCGCGGTCCGTGGGCGGGCGGGTGTCGGCCCAGCACTCGGAGTAGGTCCCCTCCGCCCGTTCGGGCACCAGCACGGCGTAGCGCAGCCGCGAGTCGCGGCCGTCGTCGGGATAGGGGAACACCCCGGCCACCGTCATGGGTCCGGCGTCGGTACCGAACTCCTGGCCGGGCCCCACACCGAGGAGTTCGGCGGTGTACTCCGACACCCACACCCCGGCGGCCGACTCCGCGCGGGTCCCCAGCACCCCCGCCATGCCGGTCGTCACCTCGTACACCGGGACGGGGTTGTCGGGCATCACGGCGAGGGTCAGGGCGGTCCCCTCGGACAGGGCGCCCGACGCGCTGACACCCGGAACCCCGGCCAGGGCCTCGCACGGGACGCCGTCCACGGAGTCCTCGGTGGTGAGCACCCGCACGGAGGCCCCCGCCGCGACATAGGCGGCGGCGTCCCGGTGCAGGTCCACCACGGAGCGGGCGTCCGCCACGGCCAGGGCGCCCACCGCCGCCGCGAGCGCCAGGGCGTAGGGAGCGGCGCGGGCGGTCCCCGAGCGCACGTTGCGCCACACCTCCACTAGCAGGTCAGAGGGCCTCACCGCGCACCACCCCCAGAGCAGCGGAGTGCAGGTCGATGACGTCCGTGCACGCCGCACGCGTGTGCGGGTCGTGGGTGGCGATCACCACGATCGCGCCCGCCCCGGCGATCCCGCCCAGGGTCGCGTTGACCGTCTCGGCGGTGCGCGGGTCCAGCTGCGCGGTGGGCTCGTCCACCAACAGCAGGTCGGGCGCCGAAGACACCGCCCGGGAGAGCATCAGGCGCTGGGCCTCACCTCCCGACAGCTGGCGGAACGGCCGGTCGGCCACCTCGGTCAGGCGGAAGTCCGCCATCACCGCGCGAGCGCGCTCCTCGGCCTCGGCGCGCGCGGTCCCCCGGGCCAGGAGCGGCAGGACCACGTGGTCCAGCGCGGTGCGTCCCGGAACCCCGTGCGGATTCTGGAACACCCACCCCGTACGCTCCACACCCGTGGCGCGTACCTGCCCGCCGGTCGGCTCCACCCAGCCCGCGAGGATCGACAACAGGGTGGACTTGCCGCAGCCCGAGGGGCCGCACAGGCCGGTGATCCGCCCCGGCCGCAGCTCGAAGGAGAGGTCCTCGAAGAGCACCGGGTGGCCCGGGAAGGCGTGCGAGAGGCCGCTGACGACCACCGAGGCGCTCACACGCCCTCCCCGGGGCAGTCGGTGGCGCTCTGGGCGGGCCCCAGGTCCACCCGGTCCGGCAGGTCGCCGTCGGCGGCGGGTACCACCACCGCGCCGCCCAACGACGAGCCGACCACCCGCACCGCGTACAGGGTGCCGCCGGACTCCAGACAGCTCGCACCCTCGGCGGTCCCCACCAGGGAGCCCGGGGGAACGGTGAACGCGTCGACCGCCTCGGCCAGCTCCAGGGAACCGTTGACCGGCTCCTCCTCGCCCTGTTGGGCGCTCCGCACGGCGGGTGTGCCCGCCAGCTCGCGGAGGAACTCCGCGTCGTCGACGAGGCCGTCCTCGTCCACGGGGCCGGTCACTCCGGCAACGGTCAGCAACCGGTCGCCGGTGAGCGGCGACTCGGGCACCGACTCCAGCTGGGCGGACTCCAGCACACCGGGCACCTCGGCGTAGGCCCCGCCCGCGCTCACCGAGGAGCCCGGCTGGACGGCACAGGAGTCCACGGCCACCTCGGAGGACGGCATCCACACCACGTCCTCGCGGGACAGGCGGCCGTCCGGGTGGCGGACTCCGGCGTCCTTGAACAGCGAGCGCACCGCCCGAGCCGTCTGCCAGCCGTACACCCCGTCGACCGAGGTGGAGTAGCCCAGGCGGTCGAGCTCCTTCTGAAGGGCGCGCACGTCCGCTCCCCGGTGCCCCTGGCCCAGGTCCCGGTAGAGCGGCAGGGAGGTGGCCAGCCCGACGACCGGAGCGTCGTCCACCCGGGCCAGCACCGCGCCCGACTCCAGGGCGGCGCCGGGCACGCACGACGACGCCGTCACCGTGCCGCTCCGGCCGAAGGCCAGGTCGAGCGCGGGCGCCACGTTCAGGGCGACCCGCACGTTCCGCTCGTCGGTGAACGCCTCGGCCACCACCGGAGCGGAGTCCAGTTCGGTGGCCGAGGCCAGGTCGGAGGGCGGATCTGCCGGGCGCAGCAGGAAACCGGCGGTGCCGCCGGTGGTGAGCAGGAGCAGCGCCGCCAGCAGCGTGGTCCCACTGGGTCGGATCTTCACGGAGCGTCCTCGGTGGATCGGGGTCAGTTCTCGAACGCGAACTCGACGTCGCTGAGTGCCAGGCAGTCGGCGAACTCGGGGTGCTCGGGGTCGGCCTCGCCGCTCAGGAAGCCGCCGAAGAGGTCGGCCTCGAACGCGGCCGTCGTGTAGCCCTCCTCGGCGGCGCCCTTCTCGACCAGGCAGTCCACGGCGCTCTGGTAGGTCTCCAGCTC
This sequence comes from Nocardiopsis sp. NPDC006938, assembly GCF_042869555.1. NCBI lineage: Bacteria > Bacillati > Actinomycetota > Actinomycetes > Streptosporangiales > Nocardiopsidaceae > Nocardiopsis > Nocardiopsis sp. NPDC006938. The sequence goes on from NZ_JBIAGA010000002.1 coordinate 27,936, forward strand.
GGACTCGTCGCCCTCGGGTTCGCCCTCGGTGACGACGTCCTCCTCCACCGCGTCCTCCGCCGAGGCACCGGGCGACTCGTCGGCGGCGGGGTCGGCGTCGTCGCCGGAGGCGGTGCAGGCGGACAGGAGGAGGGTTCCGGTGGTCAGGAGCAGGGCGGCGAGGAGCGTCGGGTTCCGTTCGGGCATGGTGTCCACCTTCGGTGTCAGGGTGTTCTGGGTCGTGGGTTCGGGAGGGACGTTCGGATAGGGCTCGCGGGCGCGGGGGTCAGTCCGCGACGCTGATGTGGATACCGCCGGACTCCAGGCAGTCCTGGACCTCGGGGTCGGTGACGTCGAAGGGGCCGTCCTGGAAGTCGGAGTCGGAGGCCCGCTCCAGGTCCTCGTCGAAGCGCTCGGCGGTGTAGTCGGCGTCGACCACCCCGACACGCACCAGGCAGTCGGCGACGACCTCGGAGGGGTCGCGCCCGTCGGGGTTGTTGACCTGCATGTTGAACGCGGCCTCGATGCTGGCGATGGTGCCCTCGGCGCACTCGTTTCCCTGCTCGAAGTACGCCTCGGCGGCATCGTCGTCATCGGGGAGGTGCGCGGGCTCGCGCGCGTAGAGGCCGTTGGGCTGTTTGGTGTGCACCTCCTCCACACCGGCGCCCTCCATGCACTCGGCGTAGCGGCTGTGCGCCTCCTCGTAGTCCTGCTCGCTGATGCCGCCACTCTCCAGGGCGCGCTCGAACACGCCGCGCTCGAAGTCGTTCTCCGCGTCGTCGCGGAAGTCTTCGAAAACGTTCATGAGTGCCGCGTTCGCGGTGTCCTCGTCGTCGTTATCCGATGGTGTGCAACCGGATAGCAGAATGAACGAAAGGGACGCGAAAAAGACAGCGCGAAAGAAAGGTATGGGCGTCACTCTGGCTCCTTTCAGAAAAGGTGTATCATTGGTGTTCTGGTCGTCTTCGGGCGGCCGGTGGGGCGGGACCGAGCGAATTGCGCTCGCTCGGTCCCGCCTGTCATGCGGTGTGTGCCCTCATGGGCTGGTCAGTCCGTCAGCGGAGGATCTCCCAGCCGGCCTTGCGCGGCGTGGCGCCCTGCCCGCCCCGGGCCACGGCCTGGGAGCGCTGGGTCGCCCAGGCCGTCTGGACGTAGACCCTTCCGTGCTGGGCCCAGGAGCGGCCCTGCCTGCAGCTGGTGGTGACGGTGCCGCCGATGGAGCGGCTGGCGCTCAGCGAGGTGTAGCCGTAGCAGGAGGCGGCTCCGACCTCCCCGCTCGCGGGAGCGGTGCTGGCGGCCGCCGGGGCGACGGCGGTGAACCCGCCGCCGAGGACGAGCAGGGAGCTGAGGAGGAGCCCCGCCGCGCGCTTGGACGCCGTCGTCCGGGTGGGGGTCCCGTTCGTTTCGGACATGCCGTGCCTTTCTCTGAAAATGGTGCGTGGTTGGTCCTGCCATTCTTTTATACGAACTTCCTCTTGAGGGGGCAAGCGGGATTGTTCGGGGTCCGGCTCCGGGTATCGCTGTCAGTTACTCAAAGATTTGTGGAATGGGGTTTCGATGTGTGCTGAAAAGGGGTCGGGGCTGGGGTTCTTGGTCTCCGGTCGAAGGTCTATTCGAAGGGTGAATCGCTACCGTGTGTAGTGGGCTGGCCGTATGTGGTCACGCAGAGGGATCACGTCCTCGTACTCGGACACGCTTCGTGACCGGCGCCGTCGCCGCGCCCAGGACCACGGCCGCCGCGACCAGGCCGCCCAGCACACCCGACAGGAGGAGCCACGGGACCACCAGGGGCCACACCGGGTCGTGGAAGCCCGGTGCGAGGTTCTCACCGACCACCACGGCGGTACCGACCGCCAGCCCCGCCACCGACCCGGCCAGAACGCCGAGCACCGCGAGGACCCCGCTCCGGGCCGCGCCCAGGCGGCGGTCCGTCCGGGGGGAGGCGCCCACCACCAGGAGCGTCCGCCGCTCCGACCGGGCGTCCTCGGCGGCCAACCGGGTCGCCACCAGGCAGGCACCGACCGCCACGAGGGCGGCGAGCGCCAGCAGCGCGTGGGTCCGCCGGGTGCGCGGTGACGTGTACGGCTCCTCCACCGACAGGTCGGCAGCGGCGGCCTCGCGCACCGCGCTCCGGGCGCCCTCGACCGCCTCGGGGGAGGGGCGGCCCACGGCGGGCGCGACCAGCCCCACGGTCCGGACCTCCTGGCCGCGCTCGGCCGCGAGCGAGGGCGGGACGATCAGTCCGTACCCGGTGCCGGGCCACTCCACCGCGACGGCGTCCCGCACGAGCACGTCGGCGTCGGGGGCCGGGCCGGTCGGTTCTTCCGAGCTTTCCACGGCCGGGACTCCCTCCGCGTCGATCCCCCGATCGGCGTCCGGTCCTGGGTTCCCGGTGGAACCGCCGGGCACGTCCCCGCCGTCGTCCCCCGGGTCGGCGGTGTCCCCGACGACCGAGCCGCCGTCCTCGCCGCGCGACTCCCCGAAGGTCCACGTCCCCTCCCCGGGCGGAGCGATCTCCACGCGGGCCCCGCCGTCGGTCCACAGCCCCGCGTCACGGGTCACCACCACACGTCCGTCCGCCAGCGCGTCGGCCGCCCTCCGCGCGCCGGGCAGATCCAGGGCGCGCACCAGGGAGCCGTCGTCCACCAGCGCGTTGTCCCAGCCGCCGGTCGGCCACGACGTGCCCAGAGCGAGACCGAAGCCGTCCAACGCGCAGTTCGGTTCCCCCTGGAGCAGCCCCTCGGGCACCGGCTCCGTCCTCGTTCCCGGGGGCGGCGTCACCGCCCACTCCGGGCAGGGGCGGTGCGGGTCCGGCAACGGTCGCCACCGCCGGTCGGGAGCCAGCATCCGCACGGGGACGACCTCCTCGGCGCTCAGCTCCGCGCGCAGCGTGTCGGCCGCCGCGTCCACCCGCTCCGGGGCGGGTTCCTCCGATGCGTCGAAGCTCAGCAGGGCGGTGCCCACAGCGGCCCGGGGCGGGTGCGCCTCGACCTCCGCGGCCACCACCGAGGCTCCGGTCACCGCGACCGCGACCAGTGCGGCCACCGCCGTGGCGACCACCGTCACCGCCATTCCCGTACGCTCCCGGTGGCGTCCCGCCTCGCGCAGGGCCAACCGGGTGACGAGCGGCAACCGACCGGCGGGCCGGGCCGCCGACACCGCCAGCGCGGGGGCCAGCGGAACCAGGCCGAGCGAGGCGACCACCGCCCCCGGCACGTACAGGGAGGAAGCGGGGACGAGGAGGGCGGCCGCGGTCAGCGCGGCCCCCGACAGAAGGAACGGTGCCGCCCACCACACCCGGGTCCGCCGGGGCGGGGGTACCGGGCGCCCGGACAGCGCGGCCACCGGGTCCGCGCGGCCCGCGCGCACGGCGGGCGGTAGCGCGCTGGCCAGCGTCACGGCCACGCCCAGCAGCCAGAGCAGTGCGACGTCGCGCACCGGAAGCACCAGCTCGGGAAAGGTCACGTCGCCACGCGCCCGCGCCAGGGACGTGAACGCCCACACACCGCCCCAGCCCGCCGCGGCGCCCACGAGGCCCCCTGCGGAGGAGACCAGGAAGGCCTGGGCGAGCACGATCCGCCGGAGGGTCCGGGGGTCGCCTCCCTGGGCGGCCACCAGCGCCAGGTCGCGGGTGGCGCGCCGGGCCCGCACCGCTACCGCGGGCCCCACCACCAGGCCGGTCAGCAGGCACACCCCGGCCAGGGCGGAACCGAACACCCACGGGGACGGGGGGACGGACGCGGCGGGATCGGCGGGCAGCGCGACCTCCTCCGGGTCCGGCGGGTCGGCGATCACCGCGCGGCTCAGTACCGAGGAGCCGGTGGCGTTGATCTCCAGCACCGTCTCCCAGGTGACCGGGGCGTGCCCGGACACGAACCACACGGGCGAGGAGACCGGGGCGTCGAGCCGGTCGCCCTGGTCCGGCAGCCCGCCGGGGGCCAGAAGCAGGTCGGTGCGGTCACGGGCGGCGCGGTGGACCCCGGTCACGGTCACCGTGTGCTCGTCGCCACCGGCGTCGGTGAGCACCAGGCTGTCGCCGGGGGAGAGCCCCAGCCGCAGGGCCAGGTCCGCCCCGACCGAGGCCTCCCCTGGCTCCTCGGGCGGCACGCCCTCCTCCGAGACGAACATGCCCGCCAGCTCCGGGCCGCCCGTGTCGGTCTCCAACACGGTGAGGTCTTCGGCGGAGCGCCCGGCGGACTCAGCGTCGACCGTCGCCCGGACCGCGCCGAGCAGGGACGATCCCTCGGGCAGCAGGGAGAGCAACAGCACCTCGTACTCCCCGCGTGAGGGCGCGGACTCCCCGTCCCCCTCGCTGACCGCCCGCTCGCCCTCGGGCGACTGGAGGACCCGGCCGGGAACCACCCACTCCACCCGGGCCTGGGCCGCCTCGCCCATCAGCGTGGTGGCCCGTGACTCCGCCGAAGGCGAGGAGGAGCGCACCAGGGCGTCCCCGGCCACCGCGCCGCCCACCAGCAGTGCGAGCAGCAGGGCGAGGAGCAGGGAGGCGGTGCGGTGCCGGAGGAGGTCGCGCCGGGCCAGGCGCAGCGTGGCGAGCAGCGGGGAGAGGCGATCGCGCGAGGGGAGCACTTCAGCCGTCCCCCCGACCTGACAGGAGCGTGTCCGCGCCGAGACGGCTGCCGGTCGACACGCTGATCCGACCGTCCCTGAGGAACACGGTGCGGTCGGCCCAGGCGGCGTGGCGGGGGTCGTGGGTGACGATCAGCCCGGCGGCCCCGGCGCCCACCCTGCGCCGGAGCAGGGCCATCACGTGGTCGCCGGTGCGGGTGTCCAGCGCGCCGGTGGGCTCGTCGGCCAACAGCAGCCCGCGCGGCCCGACCAGGGCGCGCGCCAGGGCCACCCGCTGGCGTTCGCCCCCGGAGAGCTGGTCGGGAAAGAGGTCGGCGTGCCGCTCCAGGTCGACCTCGGCCAGGGACTCCCGGGCCCGCTCGCGGGCGGTGCGCTGCGGGAGGCCGTCGAGTTCCAGGGGCAGGGACACGTTCTCCGCAGCGGTCAGGGAGGGCAGGAGGTTGAAGTCCTGGAACACGTAGCCGATCCTGCGGCGGCGCAGCCGGGCCCGGTCCCGGGGGCCGAGGGGGCCCAGGTCCAGTTCCCCGACCGTGACGGTGCCGGTCGTGGGGGTGTCCAGGCCGCCCGCCAGGGCGAGCAGGGTGCTCTTGCCGGAGCCGGAGGGCCCGGTCACCGCGACCAGTTCGCCGGGGTGGACCTCCAGGTCGACGTCGGCCAGGGCGCGGACCCGGGTGGGCCCCTCGCCGTAGGTGCGGCCGACCCCGCGCAGGATCAGTTCGGCCGGTCCCGCCGGGCTCATCCCAGGGCCTCCCGCTCCGGTGCGGCGCCCCGGACCCCCTCGGCGGGGGCGGGGTGCTCACCGCGCTCGGCGGCCGCCCTGACCAGCCGGGCCTCGACGTGGTCCAGCCACTGCATCTCGGCCTGGGCGGAGAAGATGAGCGCGTCCAGGACCAGGTGCCACGCCAGGTCGTCGTCCGGCCGGTCGCCGGGCCGGTCCGTTCCGGGGTCGGGCGACTTCAGCCGGGTGTAGTCCTGGAGCCCGCGCAGGGTCTCGGCGCGTTGGGTGTCCAGGACGGCGCGGACGTCCACACCGGGGGTGGTGACCGCCAGGGCGAGCTTCAGGGCGAGTTCGTCGCGCGCGGGGGCGCCTCGCCCGACCGGGGCGTGCCACCAGGAGTCCACCTCGGCGCGGCCGGTGTCGGTGAGCTCGTAGCGCTCGGGGGCGTCGGGGTCGTCGTCGCGGGCGGGGGCGACCAGACCGTCGCGTTCCAGGCGCTGGAGCGTGGTGTAGGCCTGCCCGATGTTGAGCGGCCACGTACCGGCGGTGCGGTTCTCGAACTCGGCGCGCAGCTGGTAGCCGTGCTTGGGGCCGTGGGAGAGCAGGGCCAGGAACCCTTGGCGTACGGACATGGGAGCACCTCTACTTACGGAGTAACCATTCAGAGAGTAGTTACCCGGTAAGCAGTTGGCAACCCGCTGGCCTCATCCGGACACGAAACGTGAGAACCGCGGACGTGGTGCCGGGCGGATGCGGTGCCCGGGCGGACGCGAAGCGGGGGCGGACGTGGAGCGGGGGCGGACGTGGAGCGCGAGGGACGGAGACCGCACGCACGGAGGGCCCGGGCGATCCGCCCGGGCCCTCCACCGCGTCAGTGACGCGAACGGTCAGAAGTCGAAGCCGCCGAAGTCCCCGAAGTCGCCGCCGCCGTCGAAGTCACCCCCGCCGACGTCGCCTCCGTCGCCCATGTCCCCTCCGGCGTCCATCATGCCGCCGCCCATCATCGACCCCATCATGGAGCCCATCATCATGCCGGTGAACATGCCCATCATCATGTTCATGCCGAAGTAGCCGCCCGCGTAGGGCGAGTAGGCCGGACCGGCGTCGTAGTACGGACGGCGCTCCCCGTCGACCTCGACCATCCGCACGTCCGGCTGTCCGCCCGTGCGCACCGCCTGGGCACAGACCGAACACGCGGTGACCGACCGGGGCGAGCCGCCGGGCGGCGCCCACGTGACGTCCTCGCTGGAGGGGCCGTGCTGCGGGTTGAAGAAGCAGGGACCGCGCCGCTCCGGCACCGGGTCGCCGTTCATCCGCGCCCGGGTGGCCGTCATGTAGTAGCGGCCGTCCTCCAGCGCGCTGGTGACCTGCTTGACCTGCTCCGGCTCCTGGATGGTGTCGAGCAGTGCCTTGGCCTGGTCGTAGGAGTCCATGGCCCGTGAGTAGTCCGTGCGGGTCGCGTCGTCCACCTGGGACACGTCGATCTCCAGGCGGGCCACGTCCTCGCCGAGGCGTACGACGTCCTCGGTGGCCATCTGCCGGATCTCCTCCAGCTGCTTCGCCTTCTCGGCCTCGCGCTTCTTGCGGCTGTTGTACACGTACCAACCACCGGCCGCCACGACCAGCACGAGGATCGTGAGCAGGACCAGGCCGGAACCGCCGCCGCCACCGGCCGGGGCCTCGGCCGCGTTCTCGACGGAGTCGACCGCCCCGGGCACCGCGACCATGGCGTTGGTGGGACTGTCCGAGCCGTTCCCTGCGAGCGCGGCCTCCTTCACGGCCTGGGTGTCCTCCAGGTTCGGGGAGGTCACGAAGAAGTCGTTACTGCCGGCGAGGACGCCGTAGGCGCCGTCGCCGACCTCGGCCATGACGGGCTCCATGACCACGTTGGTCCCGGCCTCGGTCGTGGTCACCTCGCTCGACAGGACCACGTAGTAGACGGGGGTGTCCGCGTTCGCGGCGGCTGCCTCCAGAGCGGCCTCGTCGGCGCTGGGGAAGCCCTCGATGGACGGGTCGACGAACACCCCGTCCTTCTCCAGCTCCGCGACGATGTCCTGCGTCTGCGGGGGTTCGCTCGCGGTGTCGGCGGCGGCGGAACCCGCCCCGGCCGTCACCATCGCCGCCGCGAGCCCGGCGGTGAGCACTGTGGGTGTAACCAAGCGGCGCAACATGTCGATCCTCTCGCCTCCCTCACACACAGGGACGAACAGGGAACCCCCACAGTTCCCGAGGTCAGCCACCGTGTCCGGAGTCTCCCATCGTGGAGCCTCCGGGAGCCCGAACGCGGCGAGGCCCGCCGGGCGGAATCCAGCGGGCCTCGCGGTGACGCGGAGGAGGGTGGGGAGGGTAAGGGGGGTGGTGCGTGGTGCGTTAGGGCCGGGCAGCCGACTCCGCGAGGTCGGCGTCCGGCTTCTCCGGGATCGCGTCCTCCGAGGCGGCGGCGCGCTCGGCCTCCGCGCGCTCGGCGGCGATCGCGTCACCGGTCACGGTGCCCGGCAGGTCCTCCGGGACGAACCCGGTGGTACCGCGCGGGGCGTGGTAGCGGGCCACGTCGAGGATGCCCTCGCGCTTGGCGACGATCGCGGGGATGAGCGCCTGTCCGGCCACGTTCGTGGCGGTGCGGCCCATGTCCAGGATCGGGTCGACGGCCAGCAGCAGGCCCACGCCCTCCAGGGGCAGGCCCAGGGTGGACAGCGTGAGGGTCAGCATGACGGTCGCGCCGGTGGTGCCCGCCGTGGCGGCCGAACCGATCACCGAGACGAACACGATCAGCAGGTAGTCGGTGACGCCCAGGTCGAGACCGAAGAACTGGGCGACGAAGATCGCCGAGATCGCCGGGTAGATCGCGGCGCAGCCGTCCATCTTCGTGGTGGCGCCGAACGGCACCGCGAAGGCCGAGTAGTGGCGCGGAACGCCGAAGTTCTGCTCCGCGACCCGCTGCGTGACCGGCAGGGTGCCCAGCGAGGAGCGCGACACGAAACCGAGCTGCACGGCCGGCCACACACCGGTGAAGTACTTGACCGGAGAGAGGCCGTTGGCACGGGCGACCAGCGGGTACACGACGAACAGCACCAGGGCCAGGCCCAGGTAGATCGCGACCGTGAACTGGCCGAGAGCGCCGATGGTGGTCCAGCCGTAGCTGTACACGGCGTTGCCCAGCAGACCCACGGTGCCGATCGGGGCGAGGCGGATGATCCACCACAGGGCCTTGAGCACGACCTCCAGGGTGGAGGAGGTGAACGCGATGAAGGGCTCGGCGGCCTTGCCGACCTTCACGGCGGCGATGCCCAGGACCACCGCGATCACGATCAGCTGGAGCACGTTGAACGACAGCGACGTGCTCAGCGAACCGTCGTCCGCCGCGGAGGTGCTCGCGGCCAGGCCCAGGAAGTTGGCCGGGACGATGCTCTCGATGAAGGCCAGCCAGGAACCGTTCGTGGACGGCTCGGCGGCGGTGGAGGCGTCCACGGCGCTGTTCAGGCCCGGGCGCAACGTCAGGCCGATCACGATCGCGATGGCCACCGAGACCAGCGCGGTGATCGCGAACCAGAGCAGGGTCTTCCACGCCAGCCGCGCGGCGTTGGACACGTTGCGCAGGTTGGCGATGGAGGAGATGACGGCGAGGACGATCAGCGGCGGGACGATCGTGCGCAGCAGGGCCACGAACGTCGAGCCGACGGTCTGGAGGGTGACGGCCAGCCAGTTCGGCTCGCCGTCGCCGACGGGGCCGATCTGCACCGCGACGACACCGAGCACGATGCCGAGGACGACACCGGCGAACACCTGGAGGGCGAAGGGAAAACGCAGCTTACGTCTGGGAACTGTGGTCTGCTCAGACACGGAAGGATGACTCCATGGGTGGGTGGCCGGGCACGCGCGTTCGACGTCACGGGTCGGCGAGGCGGGCCGCGGGGCTCGGCACAGGGGATGGGTGGGGCATCACCGGAAGGGGTGACCTGGAGATCACCGGAATGGTGACCGCGGAAGATCACCGGAAGGGTGACCTGGGAAGGGTGAGCGGCGCGCTGCCCGGCGGAAGGCGCGGGCTGCCCGGCGGATGGCACGGGCGCGCGTGGACCTAGCTACACGCGTGGCTGCTGAAGCGGCACAGGTCGATGTGCCACCTTCGCGTCAGTCCCCAGATGTTCGTCACAGTCGAGAACACTAACCCGGATCTCTTACCTTTTCCATACACAAGCGGACGAACTTCCCCACACGGTGGTGGTGAGCGGCCGCAAGCCCTTGCGGGGCTGGATCTTCCCGGCAGGGGACGCGACGAGGATCACGCCGGTGGGGGAGAGGGAGAGGGAGAGGGAGGGGGAGAGGGAGGGGGTGGGGGTGTTGGGGGGTGGGGCGTGGGGGTGTGGGTGGGGGTGGAGGGCTGAGGGGGGATGTCGTGTGGGGTCTGTGGTTGGTGTTTGTGGGACCCTCTACGGCCAACCCGCTTATCCCTTTGGGCCGGTAGGTCCTGTGCCGCTTACTGCGTACCCCTTGTGTGCTGAGGACTCCATTCAGGGCGGGGTGTGCGCATGGTGCTCTGCCCGGACCGCACTTGGCGGATGTGCTCTCGTGTGACACGACTGGCAGGAAAGGGCCAAGCACGGCACCGGGCCACCCCCCCAGGACGACTGATGTGTTCGAGAGATGCGTGTCCCCCGGACTGGTAAAAACCCCCGCCGTCCGGGCGCCGCCTGCCGCTCTACGGCCAACCCGCTCTCCCTGGGAATGTGCGTACCCGCAGGTTTGTACCCCGCTGTGTCCGGGGTGCGTTGCGCCGTGCGGCTTACTACCGCACGTGACTGAGGTTCAAAACCCCTGGGGTTGAGGGGGGAACCTCGCCTTTGGCTGTATCCTGCCGCGCCTCTGTGCCTTGGCACAGAGGCGCGGCAGGTTCAGGCGTCCTTGATGTCGCAGACCACGGCGCCGTTGCCGACGGTCTCGCCGGGGGTGACCTTGAGGCCGGTCACGACCCCGGCTCGGTGGGCGGTCAGCGGCTGCTCCATCTTCATGGCCTCGATGACCACCACGGTCTCTCCCTCGGCGACGCGCTGGCCCTCTTGGGCCACGATCTTGACCACGGTGCCCTGCATCGGTGAGACCAGCGAGTCGCCGTCGGGAACGGCGGTCGTGCCGGCGCCACGGGAGGCGCGCCTGCGCCTCCCGCCGTCGTTCCCTGCGGCGGCGACCGTTCCCAGTGAGGCGGGCAGGACGACGTCGAGACGCCTGCCGCCGACCTCCACGGTCACGGTCTCCCGCTCGGGCGCGTCGGCGGTGCCGGGCTCACCCGACCACGGTTCGATGCTGTTCTCGAACTCGGTCTCGATCCACCGCGTGTACACGCCGAACGGCTGGTCGGGGTCGGCGGGGGCGAAGGCAGGGTCGGTGACGACGGCCTGGTGGAAGGGGATGACCGTGGGCATCCCGCCGACCGTGAACTCGGCGAGCGCCCGCCGGGAGCGCTGGAGCGCCTCGGTGCGGGTGCGGCCGGTGACGATCAGCTTCGCGACCATGGAGTCGAAGGCCTGCGGCACGGTGAACCCGGCCTCGCAGCCGGTGTCGACGCGCACACCGGGCCCGCCGGGCAGGTCCAGGGCGGTGATGGTGCCGGGCGCGGGCATGAAGCCTTGGCCCGGGTCCTCGGCGTTGATCCGGAACTCGAAGGAGTGCCCGCGCACCTGGGGGTCGTCGTAACCGAGCTCCTCGCCGTCGGCGACGCGGAACATCTCGCGGACGAGGTCGATGCCGGTGACCTCCTCGGTGACCGGGTGCTCGACCTGGAGCCGGGTGTTGACCTCGAGGAAGGAGATGGTGCCGTCCACGCCCACGAGGAACTCACAGGTGCCCGCGCCCACGTACCCGGCCTCCCGCAGGATGGCCTTGGAGGCGGAGTACAGGCGGTCCGTCTGGTCCGGGGACAGGAACGGGGCGGGCGCCTCCTCCACCAGCTTCTGGTGGCGGCGCTGGAGGGAGCAGTCACGCGTGGACACGACCACGACGTTGCCGTGGGTGTCGGCCAGGCACTGGGTCTCCACGTGGCGCGGCTTGTCGAGGTAGCGCTCCACGAAGCACTCGCCGCGACCGAACGCGGTCACCGCCTCGCGCACCGCCGACTCGTAGGCGTCGGCGACCTCGTCCAGGGTGTACGCCACCTTCAGACCGCGCCCGCCGCCGCCGAAGGCGGCCTTGATGGCGATCGGCAGCCCGTGCTCCTCGGCGAAGGCCACGACCTCGTCGGCGGACTCCACCGGATCGGGGGTGCCCGCGACGAGCGGGGCGCCGACCTTCTGTGCGATGTGGCGGGCCTGCACCTTGTCGCCGAGCGCGGTGATCGCGGACGGCGGCGGGCCGATCCAGGTCAGCCCGGCATCGATCACGGCCTGGGCGAAGTCGGCGTTCTCCGCCAGGAACCCGTAGCCGGGGTGGACGGCGTCCGCGCCGGTGGCGGCGGCGACGGCCAGGAGCTTGCCGATGTCCAGGTAGGAGTCGGCGGGGGTGGAACCGCCCAGGCTGTGCGCCTCGTCGGCGACCTTGACGTGCAGGGCGTCCAGGTCGGGTTCGGCGTAGACGGCCACGCTGGCGATGCCGGAGTCGCGGCAGGCGCGGGCGATCCGCACGGCGATCTCGCCTCGGTTGGCGATCAGAACTTTACGCACGGTGGAAATCCTCCAGATGGAGCACGGAGCGGGTCACACGCCGACCGCTCGGGGATGGGCACGACGGCGGTCACCTGGTGCTGAGGCGCCACGCGCCGGGGCCGGGGCGCAGCGGGGCGCGCACGCCGCGCGCGCGGTCCCGCCAGCCGGAGACGGGCCGCTCGGGCACGGTCGCCCCGGCGGAGGCGCGGGCCGCCGCCGCGCGGGCGGCGAGCACGGCGGTGAGGGCGGCGAGTTCCTCGTCGGTGGGCTCGCCGCGCACGACGACCAGGTGGGACGGGATCGGCTTCTCGCGGGCGCTCACAGCGGGATGTTCCCGTGCTTCTTGGGCGGCAGCTGTTTGCGCTTGTTGCGCAGGGCCCGCAGCGCCTTGGTGACCTGGACGCGGGTCTCGGAGGGCAGGATGACCCCGTCCACGTAGCCGCGTTCGGCCGCCGAGTACGGGTTGAGCAGGGTGTCCTCGTACTCGCCGACCAGCCGGGCCCGCTCGGACTCGACGTCGTCGGCGGCTGCCAGGGTGCGGCGGTGCAGGATGTTGACCGCCCCCTGCGCGCCCATGACGGCGATCTGCGCGGTGGGCCAGGCGAGGTTGACGTCGGCGCCCAGGTGCTTGGAGCCCATCACGTCGTAGGCGCCGCCGAAGGCCTTGCGGGTGATGACGGTGATCAGCGGCACGGTGGCCTCGGCGTAGGCGTACAGCAGTTTCGCGCCCCGGCGGATGATGCCGTCCCACTCCTGGTCGGTGCCGGGCAGGAAGCCGGGGACGTCGACGAAGGTGAGGACGGGGACGTTGAACGCGTCGCAGGTGCGCACGAAGCGCGCCGCCTTCTCTGAGGCGTCGATGTCCAGGCAGCCCGCGAAGCTCATGGGCTGGTTGGCGACGATACCCACGGACTGGCCGTCGACCCGTCCGAAGCCCACCACGATGTTGGTGGCGAACTGGGAGTGGACCTCCAGGAAGTCGCCGTCGTCCAGGACGGACTCGATGACCCGCCGCATGTCGTAGGGCTGGTTGGCGGAGTCCGGGACGAAGGCGTCCAGGGCGAGGTCGGTCTCGGTGAGCTCGTCTCCGGGGTCGTCCTCGGGAGCCAGGCGGGGCGCCTCTTCGAGGTTGTTGTCCGGCAGGTGCGACAGCAGCGACCGGACGTAGTCGATGGCGTCGTGCTCGTCGGCGCCCCGGTAGTGGGCCACCCCCGACTTGGTGGAGTGCGCGGTGGCGCCGCCGAGCTCCTCCATGGAGACGTCCTCGCCGGTGACGGTCTTGATGACGTCGGGACCGGTGATGAACATCTGGGAGGTCTCGTCGACCATGACCACGAAGTCCGTGAGGGCGGGGGAGTAGACGTGCCCGCCCGCGGTGGCGCCCATGATCAGGGAGATCTGCGGGACGACCCCGGAGGCGTGGGTGTTGCGCTTGAAGATCTCGGCGTACAGGCCGAGCGCCACCACGCCCTCCTGGATGCGGGCCCCGCCGCCCTCGTTGATGCCGACGACCGGGCAGCCGTTGGTGAGGGCGTGGTCCAGGACCTTGCAGATCTTCTCGCCGTAGACCTCGCCCAGCGATCCGCCGAAGACGGTGACGTCCTGGCTGAAGATCGCGACGGGGCGGCCGTCGACGGTGCCGTGGCCGGTGACCACACCGTCCCCGTAGGGGCGGTTGGCGTCGAGGCCGAAGTTGGTGGAGCGGTGCCGGGCCAGCGCGTCGAACTCGACGAAGGAGCCGGGGTCGACGAGGGCGTCGATCCGCTCGCGTGCGGTCATCTTGCCTTTGGCGTGCTGCTTCTCGACAGCGCGCTCGGACCCGGCGTGCACGGCTTCGTACCTGCGCCGTCGCAGGTCGGCAAGCTTGCCCGCGGTCGTGTGGATGTCGATCTCAGCCGCGGACAGCGGTTCAGGGGCTTCGGTGGCCATAACAGCCCAGGTTAGCTCCGGGGGTCTGGTTCGCCGTCACTCGGCCCGGGTTACTCGTCAGTAAGAGTGGTCCCCGGGGGCTCCGGTGTCGAGGAGCGGAGCCCGGTGTCCGCGGGGCGTAAAAGCCGCCCGGAAAAGCGTGAGTAATTGTGAATTGCGCAGTTATCGGAACACTGATTAACGCCTGGGCAAAACCCCGAAAAGCCGACCCCCGAGCACGGGTCGCCGGGGCTGATCTCTGTAGGGTCGGCCCTATGACAGCGGTTAGCGCAGAACGCGACAGTGCCCGCCAGGAAGTCCCCGAACAGCTCAGGAATGACGTCAAGCTGCTCGGCGAGATGCTCGGAACGGTCCTCGCCGAAAGCGGCGGCGCGGACCTGCTCGCCGATGTCGAGAAACTCCGACACGCCGTGATCGGGGCCCGCGACGGCACCGTCACCACCGACGAGATCACCCGGATCGTCGCCGCCTGGCCGCTGGAGCGCGCCAAGCAGGTCGCCCGTGCCTTCACCGTCTACTTCCACCTCGCCAACCTCGCCGAGGAACACCAGCGCATGCGCGCCCTGCGCGCCCGCGACGACGCCGCCAACCCGCCCCGCGAGTCCCTGGCCGCCGCCGTGCGCGCCATCCGCGAGAGCGAGGGCGGCGAGGAGCGCCTCACCGAGCTGGTCGAGGGCATGGAGTTCCACCCGGTCCTCACCGCCCACCCCACCGAGGCCCGGCGCCGCGCCGTCTCCACCTCCATCCTGCGCGTCAGCTCCCAGCTGGAGGCCTGGCACGCCGCCCACGAGGGCAGCGGCGCCGCCGCCGAGGCGCACCGCCGACTCCTGGAGGAGATCGACCTCCTGTGGCGCACCTCCCAGCTGCGCTACACCAAGCTCGACCCGTTGGACGAGGTGCGCACGGCCCTGGCCGCCTTCGACGAGACGATCTTCGCGATCGTCCCGCAGGTGTACCGCACCCTGGACACCGCCATCGACCCCGAGGGCACCGGCACCCGGCCGCCCCGCGCCACACCCTTCGTGCGGTACGGCAGCTGGATCGGCGGAGACCGGGACGGCAACCCCTTCGTCACCCACGAGGTGACCCGCGAGGCCATGAGCATCCAGTCCGAGCACGTCCTGCGCGGCCTGGAGACCGCCTGCGGCCGGATCGCCCGCTCCCTCACCGTCTACTCCAACCTCACCCCCGCCGGCCCCGTGCTCCTGGACACGCTCGCCGAGGCCCGGGCCGGGCAGCCCGCGCTCATGGGCGAGATCAGCCAGCGCTCGCCCAACGAGCCCCACCGCCAGCTCCTCCTGCTGGCCACCGCGCGGCTGCGCGCCACCCGCGAACGCGACGCCGACCTCGCCTACGCGGACCCCGGGGAGTTCCTCGCCGACCTGCGCCTGGTCCAGGACTCCCTCGCCGCCGCCGGTGCGGCGCGCCAGGCCTACGGCGAACTCCAGCACCTGGTCTGGCAGGCCGAGACGTTCGGCTTCCACCTGGCAGAGCTGGAGATCCGCCAGCACAGCGAGGTCCACGCGGCCGCCCTCAAGGAGATCGAGTCCGGCGGTCCCCTCTCCGAGCGCACCGAGGAGGTCCTCGACACCATCCGGACCATCTCCTGGATTCAGGAGCGGTTCGGGGTGGAGGCCTGCCGCCGCTACATCGTGAGCTTCACCCGCTCCGCCGAGGACGTCGAGGCCGTCCACAAGCTCGCCACGCACGCCCTGCCGCCCAAGCGCGTACCGGTCCTGGACGTCATCCCGCTCTTCGAGACCGGTGCCGACCTGGAGGCCTCGCCCCGCGTGCTCGCCGGGATGCTCGACCTCCCGCCCGTGCGCCGCCGACTGGCCGACAACGACCGCCGCCTGGAGGTGATGCTCGGCTACAGCGACTCCGCCAAGGACGTGGGGCCGGTCAGCGCCACCCTGCGCTTGTACGACGCCCAGGCGCGGTTGTCCGCGTGGGCCCGGGAGCACGACATCCGCCTCACCCTGTTCCACGGTCGGGGCGGCTCCCTCGGCCGGGGAGGCGGCCCGGCCAGCCGCGCCCTGCTCGCGCAGGCGCCCGGCTCCGTCGACGGCCGGTTCAAGGTCACCGAGCAGGGGGAGGTCATCTTCGCCCGCTACGGCCAGGCCGCGATCGGCCGCCGCCACATCGAACAGGTCGGCCACGCCGTCCTCATGGCCTCCACCGACGCCGTCCAGGAGCACGAGCGCGAGGCCGCCGAGCGCTACCGGCACCACGCCGACGCCGTCGCGGCCGCCGCCCAGGAGGCCTACCTCGCCCTCATCAACACCGACGACTTCGCGGTCTGGTTCTCGCGGGTCAGCCCGCTGGAGGAGCTCGGCGAACTCCGTCTGGGCTCCCGCCCCTCCCGGCGGGGCGCCGCCAAGGGCCTGGGCGACCTCAGGGCGATCCCGTGGGTGTTCGCGTGGACCCAGACCCGGGTGAACCTGCCCGGCTGGTACGGCCTCGGCACCGGCCTGGCCGCCGTCGCCGACCTGCCCGTGCTCCAGTTGGCCTACCGTGAGTGGCCCATGTTCGGTTCACTGCTGGACAACGCCGAGATGAGCCTGGCCAAGACCGACCGGACCATCGCCGAGCGCTACCTCGCTCTGGGCGGCCGGCCCGAGCTCAGCGAGACCGTCCTGCGGGAGTACGACCTCACCCGCGAACTCGTCCTGCGGGTGACCGGCCACGAACGCCTCCTGGAGAACCGCGCGGTCCTGTCGCGTGCCGTGGACCTGCGCAACCCCTACGTGGACGCGCTCAGCCACCTCCAGCTCCGCGCCCTGGAGGCGCTGCGCGGCGAGGAGGCCGACTCCCTGTCGGAGGAGGACGGCGAGCACCTGGAACGGCTGCTCCTGCTGTCCGTGAACGGTGTGGCCGCGGGGCTCCAGAACACCGGCTGATGTAATGGTGCGATGACCCGAGACGACGACATCCCGCCCCTGGGCCCGGACCTGCGGCCCGGGGGCCTCTGGCAGCGGGTCGAGGTGCTCCCCGAGGCCGGTTCCACCAACACCGAGCTGGTCGCCCGCTCCAGAGAGGGGGCTCCCGAGGGAAGCGTGCTGGTCACCGAGCACCAGACCGCGGGGAAGGGGAGGCTGGGGCGCGGCTTCACCACGCCGCCCCGCGTCGCCCTGACCTTCTCGGTGCTCACCCGGCCCGACGTGCCGGGCGGGCAGCTCGGCTGGGTGCCGCCCCTCATGGGCGTGGCCGCCGTGGCCGCCGTCCGGGCCACCACCGGCCTGGAGGCCCGGCTCAAGTGGCCCAACGACCTCCTCGTGGGGGAGGGCAAGCTCGCCGGAATCCTCGCGGAGGCCGACTTCTCCGACCCCGAGCACCCGGGCGTCGTGGTGGGCATGGGGCTGAACGTCTCCCAGAGCGCCGACGAACTCCCCGTCGAGACCGCCACCTCGCTGCGGGCCCACTCCAGCGAGGTGCCCCGGGAGACCCTGCTCCTGGCCGTCCTGGAGGAGTTCGGGCGGCGCTACACCGCGTGGACGCGCCACCGGGGCGACGCCGAGGCCAGCGGCCTCGCCGACGAGTACCGGGGAGTGTGCGTCACCCTGGGCCGCGCGGTCCGTGTGCACCTGCCCGGGGGGACGTTCCTCGACGGCACCGCCACCGGGGTCGACTCCCAGGGAAGGCTCCTCGTCGCCGACCGGGCCCTGAGCGCCGGGGATGTCGTGCACGTCCGGCCTGGCGTGTGATCGTGTGCCATTATCACTTTCATGGCTATCGCGGACCGTTATCTCTCCGATGACGAAGAACTCGTCTACGTCGCTCGGCAGCACTGGACCCTCCTCGCCGGGGAGTTCGTCGCGCTCCTCCTCATCGTCGGAGTCGTCGGCACGGCCCTGTTCTTCATCCCCTGGAACGAGGACTGGAGCCTGATCGCCGCCGGCGTGGTCGTCGCGGTCGGTGTCGTCGCGGCCCTCGCCTTCTGGTTCGTCCCCATGCTCAAGTGGGCGACCACCGTCTACATCCTCACCAACCGGCGCCTCATGATGCGGGACGGCATCATCTCCAAGCAGGGCCGGGACATGCCGCTCACCAGGGTCAACGACGTCTCCTTCAGTATCTCCCTGTGGGAACGGATCATGCGGTACGGAACGTTGTCCATCCAGTCGGCGTCCGAGCAGGAGGGCATGGTCCTCCAGCGCGTGCCCCGGCCCCAGTGGTTCCAGGCGGAGATCTACCGCCAGGTCAACGCGGCCCAGAGGCCGACCGGGTGACGCGTAAGCTGGAGACGCACCCCACACCGTGAAAGAGAACGTATGCCGTCGCGTCCTGATCCGAAAGCGATCGAGTCCGTCCTGCTCGGCGGAGAGGCGGTCTACACCAGGGAGCAGGCGGTCGAGCTCGCCGGTGCCGACCCCGAACTGGCCGGGCGCGTCTGGCGCGCCCTGGGCTTCCCCACCCTGGACGACGACTCGGCCATCTTCGCCGAGAGCGACGTCGAGGCGTTGCGCATCACCCACTCCCTCCTGGAGGAGGGGCTGCTCGACGAGGAGGGCGTGGTCCGCTTCGCCCGCGCCATGGGGCAGACCATGGCCCGGCTGGCCGACTGGCAGACCAGCATCCTGAGCACCCTCGTCTTCCAGAACGAGGAGTCGCCCAGCCCCCTGATGAACCAGGTCAAGGAACTGCTCCCCGACGTGGAGCGCCTCCTCCTGCACATCTGGCGGCGCCAGCTCGCGGCCTCCACGGCCCGCACCCTGGCGGTGATGTCCAACAACAACGACATCGTCCCGAACTACTACCCGCTGATCGTGGGCTTCGCCGACCTGGTCTCCTTCACCACGTTGAGCCGCGAACTCGACGAGATGGAACTCGCCGGGGTCGTGGAGGGCTTCGAGGCCACCGCAGCCGACATCGTGGCCTCCGGCGGCGGACGCGTCGTCAAGACCCTCGGCGACGAGGTGCTCTACGTCGCCGACTCCCCGCTCCAGGCGGCGGACATCGCCCTGCGCCTGGCCTCCGGGGTGAAGACCCACGTGGAGGTGCCCGACGTCCGTGTCGGCGTGGCCTACGGGCCGGTCCTCACCCTGCACGGGGACGTCTTCGGCACCACCGTGAACCGGTCCAGCAGACTCACGTCCTTCGCCCGCCCCGGCACCGTCCTCATCGACGAGGCCCTGGCGGAGAGCCTGGCCGACGAGGAGGGGCTCCAGGTGGTGCAGGTCCGTGCGCGACACGCCCACGGGCTCGGACTCATCCAGCCCTACGCGCTGCGTCGCGACTTCGACCAACAACGTGTGCCGACCGACGGAGAAGGATAGGCTCGAAGCTCCAACGTCAGGTGGTGAGCCAGTGAGTCCGTCCCCCGTCCAGCAGGTCCAGCGACTGCGTACCTCCGGAGTCTTCAGCGTCGAGGGCGCGGAGTCCGACGTCGAGAACAACGTGTGGATCGTCGGCAACGACGACAGCGCGGTCGTGATCGACGCCGCGCACGACCACGAGCGCATCGCCCGGGGGCTGGGCGACCGCGAGCTCATGGCGATCGTGTGCACCCACGGGCACGCGGACCACGTCAACGCCGCGGTGGCCCTGGCCGACCTCACGGACTGCCCGATCCTGCTCCACCCGGACGACTCCGAACTGTGGCACCAGGTGCACCCCTACCGTGAGCCCGACGCCCCTCTGCTGCACGGCGAGGTCCTGCGCGCCGGCGACGTGGAACTGCACGTCCTGCACACCCCGGGCCACACCCCGGGCGGCGTCTGCCTGTACTCCCCCGAACTCGGCGTGGTCTTCGGCGGCGACACGCTGTTCCCCGACGGGCCCGGGGCGACCGGCCAGCCGTCCTCGGACTTCCCCACGATCATCGGTTCGATCCGGGACCACCTCGTGACCCTGCCGGGTGACACGGTCGTCCACCCGGGCCACGGGGAGTCCACCACCGTCGCTGAGGTCGCCACCCGCCTGGAGGAGTGGACCGCCCGGGGCTTCTGACCCGCCCCCGGGGAGCCCCGCCGCCCCTCAGAGCCGCAGGTCGAACTCGGCCCTCGCCTTGACGAGGCCGTTGACCTGGATCTCCACCAGGTGCGTCCCCGCGTGGTAGGTCCGGGTCGTGACGGGGCGCACCGGGTGCCTCTTCTCCAGGGTCCGCCTCTCACCGGCGCCCAGTTCCAGGGTCGTCCACTTGAACACCTTGGGGCCGCGCTCCCCGTTGGCGCGCACGTGGTGCACCACGTAGTCCACGATCACCGTGTGCGGTCGGCCGTCCCCGTTCTCCAGGTCCACCCGTACCTCCAGCACACCGCCCAGCTCCAGCGCCGTGGGAGAGAGCACCAGCCCCGTCGCCGTCACCCGCGCGCCACCGGTCGCCCCCAACAGGGCCAGCGCCCGTTGGTCCCCCCGCTTCACCAGGGTGCGCAGGGCGTGCCGCACGGTCCACGCGGTCTCCGGGGTCGGGCTCTCGCGGGTCCACCGCTCCACCACGTCAAGGACCAGCCCGGGGTGTTCCCGCGACACGTCGTTCAGGTTGTTGGCGACCGAGGTGCGCACGAACTTCGACGGGTCCGACCTCAGGGCCTCCAACACCGCCAGCACCGGGGACGGGTCCTCGACGAACCCGGTCAGCCTGCGCGCCCAGGGCAGCCGGGGCCTGATCCCCTCGCTGGCGAACCGGCGCACGTTCGGGTCCGGGTCGAGCGCGCAGCGGCGCATGAGCTCCATGGTGGCGTCGTAGTGCCGGAGCACGTACGGGCGCACGGCGAACTCGCTCGTGTGACGCTTGGTGATCTCCACCAGCGCCGGGAGCGAGGCATCGGGGTGCTCCAGCCCGTACTCCTCGACGAAGCGGGCCACCGGCATCAGGTGGAAGCCCTCGTTGAACATGCCCGCCCCCTCGCCGAGGACCTCCTCGTCGAGGGAGGCCACCAGTACCCCGACGGCCTTCGGATAGTCGTCGGGCAGACGGTCGCGCAGTCCCCGGGCCATGACCAGCACACGGTCCTTGAGCTCCAACGGCGGGACCAGGCTCTCGACCTCCGCCGCGTAGTCGTCGACGTCGAAGCCGGGGTACACCCGCCGGACCGACGCGCCGAGGACCCGCGCGCTCGCGCCGTCGAGGTGGTGCTTGAGGCTGTACTCCCCGGCCATGGCACGTCCTTCGCCCGCACCCCGATCCGGTCGCCGCCCGCCCGGCCGGGGCTCGGGGAGGGGCTGCACCGGCGGCGGAACGGTCAAGCTATACCGTGCCGCCGGTGAAGTCGAGGACACGCGGGCCTCAGGGGACCAGCAGCGCGCTGCGCGCCTCCAGCACGTCCGCCGGAACCCGCACCCCCAGCCCCGCCAGCCTGCGCAGGTGCGTCTGGTGGCTGAACCGGTCACGCAGCACCTCGTGCCCGATCCGCACCTGGTGCGCGTACCGCTCCTCGTCGCCCATCAGCGCCTCCACCTCCGCGCGGACGCCCTCGGGCTCCGTGTACACCGCGGCGTCACCGAACACCGGGGCGAAGGAGGGCGGCAGGAGGGTCGGCAGCCCGACCGCCACGGCCTCCAGCGGGGACCGGCCGAACGGCTCCAGGTGCCCGCGGCCGGTGAAGTACACGTACACGTCCAGGCCGTGCAGGAACTCCCGCACGTCCATCGAGTCGAACGGGTGCGACGTCCAGTGCTCCGGCAGTCCCTCCTGGCCGAGCGCGCGCTCGGCGTACCTCGTGCCGCCGAGCACGTGGGTCTCCCAGCCGGGCAGCGCCGGGTGGGCGGCCGCCAGCACCGCCGGGTCCTCCGGCCACTTGTCCCGGTCGTCCCGCGAGTGGCGGCCGAGCAGCACCCGGCCGTCGGGGTTGCGCCGCCCGCCCCGCCGCCACGCGTCGAGGTCGATGATGTTGGCCCAGTCCTCGTCCGCCAGCGGCACCCCCGCCATCTCCGGCGCGTGGTGCAGGAGCATCGCCTCACGCACCCGGGGGCTGATCGGGTACCAGGAGTGTTCGCCCAGCATGGCGGTGAACCCCTCCACGCAGCGCGCGACGTTCCACGCCTCGTTGCGCTCCGCCCGCCGTAGACCCCGATCCTCCGCCGTCCCGTACCTGCGGTCCGGGGTCTGGTTGAGGACCACGACGCTCCGCGCCGCCTCCACGGAGGGGAGTACGTCCATCGGGTGCTGGCCGATGAGCGGGAACCGCACCACCAGAAGGTCGCAGGTGACCCGTTCGTCGGGGGCCACGAACCGGACGCGGTCGTTGTCGACGGCGGCCAGGACCCTGGGGTTGACCCCCCGGGACTGGTCCGCGCGCAGCACGGGGTGGTGCACGAGACCGGTGGTGAGACCGGCGCCGCGCTGGGCGGCGATCTCCTGGAGGTTGCTGCCGGTGCTGCCGCCGGGCAGGCGGAAGTCCGACATGAGCACCACGTCGAAGTGGCGGGCGGTGCGCGGGGCCCGGATGCGCGCGGTCAGCAGCGACGGGACCCCGGACGCCCCCCGCGCCGCGCGCGGGGCCGCGAGGTCGGCCAGGTGGGCGTGGTCACGCGCCGAGTCGGGCTGCCCGGTCGCGCGGTGCCAGTTGGACAGGGTCTTGTGTGCCTCGGCGCGCAGGCCCGGGCTGGCTTCGGTGTCGGCTCCCAGCGTGCGCAGGCGCTCGAGCCCCAGGGAGCTGTACCCGTTCCAGAGCAGGTCCTGGGCGTGGCGCAGGCTCCGCTCCGCCGGGGTCCGAGCCGACTCGGAGTCGGCCTCGGCGCCGTCCCCGCCGGTTCCACGGCGGCCGCGCGCGGCCTCCGCGATCCGCCCCTCCGGGCCGCGCGGCCGTTGCCGCTCGTACCGGGCCCAGCCCTCGACGGTGCGGTCCGCGCAGGCGTCCGCGGCCTCCTGGATGGTCTGGCGCACCCGCACGTCGCGGTCGCGCGCGGCGCCGAGCTCGTCGCGGTGCTCGCGGGCCATCTCGTCGAGCTGCACGCGGACCTCCTCCAGTTTCCCGGAGAGGGTTCTGCGCTCTCTGTCCACGGAGAAGGCCACCGCGAGCGCGAGTACGGCGAGCCCGGCGAAGACCAGCGCCAGGGCCAGCCTGGGCGGGCTGAGGGCGACGGCCGCGGTGACCGCCACGACGGCGACCGACACGACCTGGGGACGGGAGAAGGAACTGAACCTCATGACGGGACCACGTTCGGGGTAGGGGACGGTTGGCTCCCGCGCGGTCCCGGCGGGAGACGGCCGGTGGTGGCGGGTGGCCTCAAGGTTCACCCAGGGAGGCGGTCCGGAGAAGGAACCCCGGTTCGGGGGAGCGTCGGTGACAGAACGGGGCGAAGCGGGCGGCGGGGGAGCGTGTCGAAGGCGGGTCCGCGGGTGGGGGAGAGCCCCCTGGAATCCGCCGATCAGGGGGCCCCGTCCTCCCGGGTGCCCGCGCCGTGCCAGCCCCGCTCGTGGTCGGGGTCGCCCGCGTCCGCCGCCGAGATCAGCACCTCCAGGTCCGGCCCCAGGTCCTCGGGCGACATCGCCAGCAGGTACGCGTTGAGGTGGCGGCGGAAGGCCTCCGCCGAGTGCGAGGGCTCCACGTCCTTCCTCCGGGCCAGGGCGACCGTGCGCAGCAGCCTCGGCCGGGCCAGCGGCGTTCCGCGCAGGCCGGGCCGGTTGCGCAGCACCATACTGGGCACCACCGCCAGCCCCAGGCCCGCCTCCACGAACCGCAGTACCGCGTCCATCTCCCCGCCCTCGACCGCGAGGTGCGGCTCGAACCCGGCGGCGCGGCAGGCCCGCAGGGTCGCCTCGCGGACGTCGTACCCGCGCCGGAACATCACCAGCGGCCGCCCCTCCAGCTCCGTGATGCGGATCGACGCGCGTCCGTTCGGCGAGGGGCGGGAGGTCGGGCTGGCCACCACCAGGTTCTCCCGCAGGATGGGGGTGGTGGAGAAGTCGGGGTCACTGCTCTGGAGCGGCAGGATGATGAAGGCGAGGTCCAGCTCCCCCCGGCCCAGGTCCCGGATGAGGTCGCGGGAGCCGCTCTCCTCCACCCGCAGCTCGATCCCCGGGTAACGTGCGTGGAAGTCCGACAGCACGTCCGCGAGCAACCCCGCGCACAGCGACGGGGTCGCGCCCAGACGCACCCGCCCCCGCCGGACACCGGCGAGTTCGGCGACCTCCCGCCGGGCCGTCTCCAGGTCGGTGAGGATGCGTTGGGCGAGCGGAAGCAGGGCCTCGCCGGCCGGAGTGAGTGTGATGTTTCCCCGAGCACGACTGAATAACGGCGCGCCCAGCTCGCGCTCAAGGCTGCGGATCTGTTTGCTCAAGCTCGGCTGGGCGACGCGGGAAAGCTCGGCTGCACGGGTGAAATGGCGCGTGCGGGCGACAGCGACGAAGTAGGCCAGCTGTTGGAACTGCATGGTCCATAGCCTATGGCTATCGACACCAGGGTCCCGATGACTTGGACGCCGGACTTACCTCGAATTTAGAGTGGCAGGCTGTGGCGAACAGTACCTTGACCAAGAAGCGGTCTACGGCCTACGGGTCCACGGTGGCGCTCAAGTCAGCAATGGCTGCCTCCGGTGCGATCCTCGTGCTGTATTTGATCGCGCACATGTACGGCAACCTGAAGGTCTTCGTGGGCCAGGAGGCCTTCGACGGCTACGCGCACGCCCTGCGCGAGATCGGATACCCGCTCCTTCCCGAAAGCGGCTTCCTCTGGGTCTTCCGGATCGTGCTCCTCGCGAGCATCCTGATCCACATCTACTCCGCCGCGGTTCTGACGATCCGCGCGCGCAACGCACGTGAGCAGCGCTACGTGGTGAAGAAGCGGGTCCAGCGGACCTACGCCTCCTACACCATGCGCTGGGGCGGTGTGCTGATCGCGCTCTTCGTGGTCTTCCACATCCTCCACCTCACGGTGAACGTCATCGCCCCCGGCGGCAAGTCCGACAGCCCCTTCGTCCGGCTCGTACACGGCTTCCAGCCCGAGTTCTGGTACGTGACGCTCTTCTACGTCCTCGCCGTCATCGCCGTGGGCTTCCACCTGCGGCACGGCATCTGGAGCGGCATGGCCACCCTCGGCGTCAACAAGGCGAGCCGCCAGGGCAAGATCAACGCGGTCGCCGTGGCGATCGCGCTGGTCGTGACGGTCGGTTTCCTGCTTCCGCCCTTGGCGGTCACCTTTGGACTGGTGAAGTAAATGTCTGAGAACGACCTCTACATCGAGGGCGCCCCGATCCGCGACGAGAAGGCGCCCGAAGGCCCGATCAACGAGCGCTGGGACCAGCGCCGTTTCTCGGCCAAGCTGGTCAACCCCGCGAACCGGCGCAAGCTCTCCGTCATCATCGTCGGCACCGGCCTGGCCGGTGCGGCCGCCGCGGCGACCATGGGCGAGGCGGGCTACAACGTCATCTCGTTCTGTTACCAGGACAGCCCCCGCCGCGCGCACTCCATCGCCGCGCAGGGCGGCATCAACGCCGCGAAGAACTACCGCAACGACGGCGACAGCATCCACCGCCTGTTCTACGACACGGTCAAGGGCGGCGACTTCCGCTCCCGTGAGTCGAACGTGTACCGCCTGGCCCAGACCAGCGTCGAGATCATCGACCAGTGCGTGGCCCAGGGCGTGCCGTTCGCGCGCGAGTACGGCGGTCTGCTCGACAACCGCTCCTTCGGCGGCGTCCAGGTCTCCCGCACGTTCTACGCCCGCGGCCAGACGGGCCAGCAGTTGCTGATCGGCGCCTACCAGGCGCAGGAGCGGCAGATCGCGGCCGGGACCGTCAAGATGAACACCCGCCACGAGATGCTCGAGGTCATCGTCGTGGACGGCAAGGCGCGCGGCATCATCGCCCGCGACATGGTCACCGGCGAGATCGAGACGCACTTCGCCGACGCCGTGGTCCTGGCCACCGGCGGCTACGGCAACGTGTTCTTCCTGTCGACCAACGCCATGGGCTCCAACGTCACCGCCGCGTGGCGCGCCCACCGCAAGGGCGCGCACTTCGCGAACCCCTGCTACACGCAGATCCACCCGACCTGCATCCCGGTCAGCGGCGACTACCAGTCCAAGCTGACCCTGATGAGCGAGTCGCTGCGCAACGACGGTCGGATCTGGGTGCCCAAGGAGGGCGGCGACACGCGCGACCCGCGTCAGATCCCCGAGGACGAGCGCGACTACTACCTGGAGCGCATCTACCCGTCCTTCGGCAACCTGGTGCCGCGTGACATCGCCTCCCGCGCCGCCAAGAACGTCTGCGACGAGGGTCGCGGCGTCGGCCCCGGCGGCCTGGGCGTGTACCTGGACTTCGCGGACGCGATCGCGCGGCTGGGCCGCGACGCCGTCGAGGCCAAGTACGGCAACCTGTTCGACATGTACCAGCGCATCACCGGCGAGAACCCGTACGAGGTTCCGATGCGCATCTACCCGGCGGTGCACTACACCATGGGTGGCCTGTGGGTCGACTACGACCTCCAGAGCACCATCCCGGGCCTGTTCGTGACCGGTGAGGCCAACTTCTCCGACCACGGCGCCAACCGCCTGGGCGCCAGCGCGCTGATGCAGGGTCTGGCGGACGGCTACTTCGTCCTGCCGAACACCATCAACGACTACCTGGCCGAAGGGCCGTTCGAGAAGCTGGACGAGAGCCACCCCGACGCCGTCAAGGCCAAGGAGGAGGTCACCTCCCGCATCGACAAGCTGCTCTCCATCAACGGTTCCCGCACCGTCGACTCCTTCCACAAGGAGCTCGGCCACATCATGTGGGACTACTGCGGCATGGAGCGCAACGAGGAGGGCCTGCGCAAGGCGATCGGGCTCATCCGCGAGCTGCGCGCCGAGTTCTGGCGCGACGTCAAGGTGCTGGGCACGAACGAGGAGTTCAACCAGGCGCTGGAGAAGGCCAACCGCGTGGCCGACTTCCTCGAGCTGGGCGAGCTCATGTGCATCGACGCCCTGCACCGCCGTGAGTCCTGCGGCGGCCACTTCCGTTCCGAGAGCCAGACGGAGGACGGCGAGGCCCTGCGCCACGACGACGAGTTCGCCTACGTCGCCGCCTGGGAGTTCGGTGGCACTGACAGCAAGCCCGTGCTCCACAAGGAAGCCCTGGAGTACGAGTACGTCGAGATGAAGCAGCGGAGCTACAAGTGAACATCACCCTGCGCGTGTGGCGCCAGAAGGGCCGTGACGACGAGGGCCGCATGGTCACGTACAAGCTCACGGACGTCTCGCCGGACATGTCCTTCCTGGAGATGCTCGACGTCCTCAACGAGAAGCTCACGCTCGAGAACGAGGACCCGGTCGCCTTCGACCACGACTGCCGCGAGGGCATCTGTGGTGCCTGTGGCGTCGTCATCGACGGCGAGGCCCACGGCCCGGAGGTCACCACCACCTGCCAGCTGCACATGCGCAGCTTCAACGACGGCGACACCATCACGGTGGAGCCGTGGCGGGCCAAGGCCTTCCCCGTCGTGAAGGACCTGGTCGTGGACCGCGGGTCGTTCGACCGCATCATCCAGGCGGGCGGCTTCATCAGCGCCCCCACGGGTACCGCGCCGGACGCCCACGCCAACCCGATCCCGAAGCCGGACGCCGACCGCGCGTTCGACGCCGCGACCTGCATCGGCTGCGGTGCCTGCGTGGCGGCCTGCCCGAACGCCTCCGGCATGCTGTTCACCGCCGCGAAGGTCACCCACCTCGGCATGCTCCCGCAGGGGCAGCCGGAGCGGGCCTCGCGCGTGGTGAAGATGATCAACCAGCACGACCACGAGGACTTCGGCGGCTGCACCAACATCGGTGAGTGCGCCGCGGTCTGCCCCAAGGGCATCCCGCTGGACACGATCTCGCAGCTCAACCGCGACCTGCTGGGCTCGCTCAGCAAGGGCGTCGGCTAGGACCACCGCAGCCCGGACCACCGCGTCCGCGCCGCGACCCCGGTCGCATGAGGGGCCGTCTCCCGTCGGGAGACGGCCCCTCCGCGAGTTCGGGTCAGTTCTGGAGCAGTGCTCTCAAGTGTGTGGCGATCTCCGGTACGTCCACCAGTTCTCCAGTGGTCACGGTGATCACGAAGTCGTAGGCGGAGTCAGTGTCGGGGGGGCACTCGCCCAGCCTCGCCAGGAGATCGGCGTCCTCCTGCGCGATTCTTCGGGCGATGTCGCGCACCTTGTCAGTCTGACGACGCGCGGGGTAGTCGGTGACCGCTTCGCTGTTCACGCTGTTTCCGTCCGCCTCGGCGGCTTGCCTGAGCCGCTCGTGGATCTCGTCCGGAAGCCGCAGGTGCATGTTCGTTCACTGATGGAGTCAATCAGTGATACCACCACAGGGGGGTATCGGATCAGACGGCGGGGCGGAGCATGCAGTAGGTCGACGGGAATGCCGGGTCGTTGATGGCGCGGACCACCCGGAAGTCGTACCGCTCGTAGTAGCCGATGTTGGCCGAGTTCATGGTCTCCAGGTACACCGGGACCCCGTCGGCGTCGGCCTGCGCCAGACCCGCGCGCAGCAGCCGGGACCCCACGCCGGTGCCCCGCGCCGCCGGGGCGGTGCCCAACGACGACAGGTACCAGTGCGCCTCCTCGGGGGAGGAGGCGCGCAACTCGATCATGTACCGCAGCATCTCGGGCAGGCGCGCGAGGCCGACCAGCGTGATCCAGTGCGGCAGCGACCGCAGCATCACGGACGGGCGCTCACCGGGTTCTCCCGGCGGGGTCCACAGGGCGGCCCCGCACACCACGGGCGCGTCCCCCGGCCGCTCCCGGGCCTCGCACACCGTGGCCCGGCCCTCCGGGACGCCGCCGAACCCCGCGATCAGCGCGAAGGCCCGGGTGGTCTGGGCCATCCTGCGGTTGTCGTCGGGGAAGACCCAGCGGAAGAAGGGGTCGTGGTAGAAGGCCCGACCGAGGACCCGGGCCACCCCGGACACGTCGTTCATGGTGGCGGTACGGACCGACTCGACCGTGGCGGCCATGGGGCTCATCGGAGCAGTCTCCCTCTTCCCGGGGTCGTCACCGCCCATGCTAGATCGCGCGAACACCACCGGTGGGCCGTTTTCCGGGAAGGGCCCGACGGGTGTCACCGCAGGGTCAGGAGGAGGGCCGGAGCAGGAAGTAGCTGGTGCCCACACCCTCGTGCGGGACCTGGTGCACGCAGCGGAAACCGAAGTGCTCGTAGAAGCCGATGCTCTTGTCGTTCAGGGTCTGGGTGAAGACCGGCAGCCCCTCGGAGTCGGCCCGGTCCAGACCGGAGGTGATCAGGCCACCCGCCAGCCCGGTACCGACGAAGCTCGGGTCCACTCCCAGAGCGGCCAGGTACAGGTGGGGTTCCTGGGGGGAGGACATCTTCCACTCCGCGAAGATCCGGACGAACGCCGCCAGACGGGCGCGGCCGATCAGCGGGCCCCAGTGCGGCCAGGTGCGCACGGACAGCATCGGACCCTCCGGGTTGCTGGTGGGTTGGGCCCACAGCGCGGCCGCCCGCGTGACGGGCGCGGAGCCGGGCCCCTCGGCCAGCTCGGTCACCCGGGTGTCGCCCGCGGGTACGTAGCCGAACCCCGTCGTCAGGGCGAAGAACCTGCGGACCCGGGCCATGCGCTGCTCGTCGTCGGGGAACAACCACCGGAACAGCGGGTCGTCGTGCAGCGAGCGGCTGAGCACCCGGGCCACCCCGGGCACGTCGTCGAGGGTGGCGGGGCGGGCGGTGGAGGTGACGGTCGAACTCATCCTGGCTACTTCCTGGTAGGGGGCGACCCGCTCATGTTAGATCACGGGACCATCACGAACGAGCGGCGGCCGCGCCGTCGGACACCGGCTGGTCGAACACGTGCGCCCGCACCCAGGCGTGCATGGCCACCGCCGCGGCGGCGCCCGCGTTGATCGACCTCGTCGACCCGAACTGGGCGATCGACAGCACCGCCGAGCACACCTCGCGCACCTCCTCCGACAACCCCGGCCCCTCCTGCCCGAACACCAGCACGGCGTCGCGGGGCAGCGGGTAGGTCTCCAGGGGGACCGCCCCCGGCAGGTTGTCCACACCGATCAACGCGAGGCCTCGCGCGGCCGCCCAGGCCACCAGCGACCCGGTGTCAGGATGGTGGTGGACGTGCTGGTAGCGGTCGGTCACCATCGCGCCCCGGCGGTTCCACCGCCGTTTGCCGACGATGTGCACCGCCGCGCAGCCGAACGCGTTGGCGGTGCGCACCACCGAACCGATGTTGAAGTCGTGCGACCAGTTCTCCACCGCCACGTGGAACCCGTGCCGGACCGTGTCGAGGTCGGCCACGATCGCCTCACGGCGCCAGTACCGGTAGTGGTCGACGACGTTGCGCCGGTCGCCGTGGGCCAGCAGCTCGGGATCGTAGTGGTCTCCCTCCGGCCAGGGACCGGACCACGGCCCCACCCCGACCTCCCGCGCCTCGTCCTCCCCGGTGGAGGTCTCGACGGGGATCGCGGTGGTGGCCTCGGCGGCGGCGTGCTCGTTCATCGACTCCAGCTTACGAACCGACCGCCGCCGACCGTACCGGGCCCGTCCGGGCCCGGCCGCCGTCCCTACAGGTGGATGCTGCCGTGGAAGTCGCGGCCCTGGATCACCCGGGCCGACGCGCTCACGTTCCCGTGGACCTGGTTGACGACCGATCCCGTGCCCTCCTGGGCGACCTCCCCCACTCGGCTGCGCAGCTCCGCCAGGAGCCGACCGATCTCGGGGTCCTCGCTCCCCGCGCGCTCCAGGTGCGCCGCGACGGTCTCCACGGCCGCGGCGCCGTCCTCCTCCAAACGCAGGTCGTCCAGCGCCTCCTGCGCCTCGGGCTCCGAACGGAACCGCTGGGCGACCGCCCTGTACAGGGACTTGAAGGTGGCCACCGCGCCCTCTCCGAGCCCGTCTCCCAACTTGGTGGCCGAGGCGGTGGCGAGAGCGGCGACGATGGCGGCGGTGACGGGGTCGGCCATGGGGGTCCTCCTTGGGACGGAAGCCGGGGGCGTACGCCCCCAGTCTTGCCCCTCAGGCCGCCGCCTGTCGCTTCCTCCGCGACACCAACAGGGCCACGGAGCGCCAGCCCAGCATGGTCGCGGCGAGGAACAGCGAGGTCACCACGACGAAGGACCAGGGTGCTCCCTCCCCGCTGAGCAGGCGCAACACCATGGCGCCCGCGACGGTCACCGCCCACACCAGGGCCCCGGTCGGCCAGATCCGGCCAGGGGAGCGCCAGGCCAGGGTGACGGCCCACCCCAGAGCCAGCGCCACCAGGAACGGCCATGCGGTCGAGGCGACGGCGGCCGGGCCCAGGCCGGTCGCGTGGTCGGCCTTGCCCACCACGACGAACACCAGCACGCAGAGCAGGTCGGCCGCCAGAGCCAGGAACAGGGTGTACGAGCGCATACCCCCAGGCTAGCCCCGATGCGCCGCCCTGATCAGCCGGGTGTGGCGCCACGGCCCCCGTCCGACCGCGTACGGAACCCGTGACCCGGGGTGAACCCGGACGCGGACGGCGGCATCACACCGGCGGACCGCGTCCCGAGGCCCCGGACGGCAGGAACCCCACTCCGCCCTCGAATCGGAAGAACGCCCCCCATGAACGTTCCCCCCAACGGCCCCACCAGCGCGTCCCGTCCCAGCGCGACCACCCCCGTGGACCGCGACCACCTGCCGGCGGGCGTGCGGCCCCCGGCCAAGGGAGACCCCGAGACGGTGGGCGACCACCGCGTCGTCGGCCGGATCACCCACGACGCGGCGGGCACGGTCCTGCTCGGTCTGGACGGCGCGGGCACGGCCCGCGCGGTCCGCGTCGTCCCGGCGGACCTGGCCGACGCCCCCGGAGCAAGAGCCCGGCTGGAGGCCGGGTTCTCCCGCCTGGCCCAGGTGCGCTCCCTGTGCGCGGCGGCCCACCGGGCCGCCGACGCTCGGAGCACCGCACCGTGGCTGGCCACCGCGTACACACCCGGATCGACGCTCGCCGAGCACGTGGCCGCACACGGACCGTTGACCGGCGGCGTGCTCACCGCCCTCGCGGCAGGGGTCGCCGAGACCCTGGCGGCCGGGCACGCCGTCGGCGCCCAGCACCTGGCACTGGACCCGGGCCGGGTGGTCATGTCACCGGAAGGACCCCGGGTCGTGGACCTCGGGATCGTCCAGGCCACCGGACTCCCGATCCACTCGCGGCAGTGGGCCGCGCCCGAACAGCGCGCCACCGCGTCCACGCGAGGACCGGACACCCCCGAACCCGGCCCCGGCGCGGTCACCGGGTACGCCGACGTGTACGCCTGGGGCGCGCTGGTCCGGTTCGCGGCCACCGGAAGGGAGCCGGGGGAGGCCGGACCCGATCCCGAGCCCGGCGCTCTTCCCGCGCACCTGGCAGCGCTGGTCCGCCGGGCCCTGGCGGAGGCACCCGATCAGCGCCCCACCGCACTCGAACTCCTTCAGAAACTCACGGCGGGGGAGGAACCGGCCGCGGCGGTGACCGCACTCCTCGCCTCCGAGTGGACCGGGATGAGCGTCCCCGAACCGAGTACCACCCGCACACGCACCCGCGCACGCGTGGGACGCCCCGCCCTGTTCGCGGGGACCGCGGCCGTCCTCGTCGTGGCCCTCCTGGGCGGTTGGGCCCTGGCCAGAGAGGCGGGAGCCCCGGCAGGGGACGGTGGTACGGGCGCGACGGAGGAGCCGGGGGAGGGCGCCTCCCAGGAGGAGCGCACCGGCCCCGCCGTGGCCGAGGACCCGGAGGACATCGACGCGGTGGTGGCGGACGCGGTGCGGCTCGCTCTGGAGGCCGAGAGCTTCACCACCTACACCTTCCTGCACACGAACGACGTCGGCAGCCGGGCACAGACCCACTTCCGGTACACGGAGGAACCGCAGCCTGCCATGTCCCGGACGATGCACTTCGGCCCCAGCTCGGCCGGAGAGGTGTCGTTCGGCGAGGATCTGGCCGAACTCGTGCACTTCGCTCCCGAGACGACCCCCGTGCTCGGAGAGGGCGCACGCCAGTACTTCCGCGACCCCGGTCCGGGCTCCGACGACACCGAGGAGCCCAGGACCGTGTGGGAGGAACACCTGCGCTCACTGGAGGGCCTCACCGCCGAGGGTGCCCGGGTCGACTACCAGGGCCAGGGCACGATCGGTGACGCCGACATCCCCGAGGAACTACTGGGAGACGTCGACCCCCTGGAACGCGGTGGCCACCACTACACGGGAGCGTTCGAGCACCAGTTCGTGGACGTCACGGAGTTCGAGCCGGTGACCATGGACTTCGAACTCTGGATCTCCGACGAGGGGTACCCGGTCCGGCTCGCCGTGGTGGGTGTGCCCGACCCGGAGGCCATGGCGGAGCAGGGCGAACAGCTGACCTTCACCCACCAACTGGACTTCCTCCGGTTCGGTCTCCCCGTGGAGGTCGAGGTTCCCGACGAATCCGAGATCCTCGCGGCGCGCCCCTGAGCGGCCCCGACCCCCGCCCGGGCGGGCCGCCCGCCGCACGCCCCGACCCACCTGCGATCCTTCGTTCGGGACCTTCCCCCGAAGCCCCGCCGGAGTGACCCGCTCCAGCGTCTTCCCCCACGATTCGTACCGTGCCCCCGTCATCGTGAAAGGAAACGATGAGTACGTTCCCCGATCCGGCCTTGGGACCGGTTCCTCCGCAGGGCTCTTCCCCGCAGGGTCTTCCTCCTGGTCTTGACCCGTTGGCCGGGTCCGATCCGCGTCAGATGGGTCCGTTCCGTCTGGTGGGGCGGATCGGTGCTGGTGGTATGGGTGTGGTGTACGCGGCGCTGGATTCTCGTGGTGTGTGTGTCGCGGTCAAGACCGTGCACGCGCGGTTCGCGGATCGGCCCGGGCATCGGGAGGCGTTCGCGCGTGAGGTGCGGATGTTGCGTCAAGTCGACGGTGTGAGCACGGCGCGGGTGCACGGTGCGGACCCGTCGGCGCCGGTGCCGTGGTTGGCGTTCGACTATGTGCCGGGGCGTGATCTGCGGCGCCATGTGCGTGAGTTCGGGCCCCTTGACGGCGACATGCTGCGTACGTTCGCTTTGGGTATGGCGGAGGGTTTGGCGTCGCTGCACTCGGCGGGTGTGGCGCATCGTGACATCAAGCCGGGGAACGTCATTCTGGCTCCGGAGGGGCCGAAGATCGTGGACTTCGGTATCGCGGTGGAGATCGGCACTGATCCGGCCGTGGATGCTTCCGCTTCCTATGGGACCCCTGGATGGACGGCGCCCGAGCGGTATGCGGGGGCGGTGGCCGATCCGGCGGCGGACGTGTTCGCGTGGGGTGGTCTGGTGGTGTTGGCCGCGACGGGCCGGAACCCGTTCGGGACGGGGAGCGCGTCGGAGTTGGCCGGGCGGGTCAAGAGCGGAGCCCATGACACGGAGGGGGTTCCTGAGGACCTGTTGCCTTGGGTGGAGCGGGCGTTGTCGGTTGCCGCGACCGACCGGCCGACGGCGGTGGATCTGTTGACCGCGTTGTTGCCTGCTCTGGTGGAGGCGGACGCGCACGTTCCGGATCGTACGCGGACGCAGCGTGCGTTGCGGGGGATGCTGACCGATTACTGGCGTGGTGTGGACGCGGCCGGTCACGATCCGGCGCGTTGGGCGGCGGCGCTGGGCACCGCTTCGGCGGTGGGGTTGGGTGCGGTGGGCGCTGGCACGCTGGGGTCAGGTGTTGCTGGTGGTGCGGGAGGTGCCGCGGGGGCGTCTGCTGGCGCGGCCGGGGGAGTAGCCTCGGCTGGTGCTGGTGCTGGTGCTGGTGCTGGTGCTGGTGCTGGTGCTGTGGGCGGTATGGGCTCGGCCGGTGCCATGGGCACGGCGGGTGGCGCGGCCGGGAGCGCTGGAGCCGCCGGTGGTGCGGCGGGTACCGGCGGGGTGATCGGTGCCCTGTCCGGGGCCAAGGGTGTCGTGGCGGTACTGGGCACGCTGACACTGGTCGGCGGTGCGGCGACGGCCGGGGTCTTGTATTTCCGGGACGATGCCCCGGTCGAGGAGACGGTGGCCGTCGGGGAGGACGACACCCCCGCCATCGAGGCTGACCCGTCTGACGGGGCGGCGGTCCTGGCCGAGGCCATGGCCCTCGCGCTGGAGGCCGACAGCTTCACCTCCCATGACGTCTGGTGGGACAGCAGTCCTGGGGTGAGCGCGGTTGTGTACACCTACTGGTACAGGCAAGACCCGGAACCTGTAATGGTGAGGGGGCGCGACCTGGGTCCGGGGAGCGACGGCATCGTCGCCACCGGGGAGAACCTGGACGAACGCCGGGCCTGGACGGATATTCGCGCCAGTGCGAGTCCGTACGAGGTCATCGGCCGTAACTTCCATGCGGGTCCCCTGGCCGATGAGTATGACATCGACCTCCGCACCGAATGGGAGGGGTTGCTCGAGGTCTTCGAGGGCATCCGTGATCAGGGTGTGGAGGTCGAGCACTCGGGTGTGGCCCTGTTGAGTGATCAGTTCGCTTCTCCGGATCTGATAGACGAAGGGCTCAGAGAGCAGGGGGGCGATGCCGCTCGGGAGGGACACCGCTACACCGGCACTGTGACCCAAGAACACCGTCACTTCGTTGAGTCCAGGACTTTGGAGACGGAGTTCGACATCTGGATCTCCGAGGAGGGGTATCCGCTCGCCTACTACCTGGAAGCGGTGACGGACGAACCCGGTGAGAACCCCGGGGAGTTCTTGACTCTCACGCGTACGGTGCAGTTCTACAACTTCAACCAGGAGGTCGAGATCGACAGCGAGCTCCTCGAAGGGTCGTGAACCACCGGTTCCGGGATCGATACCGCCGCGCGTGACCGGGCGGGGGCGTGTGCGGGGCGCGGCTGGTGCCTGCGGCGGTGGTCGCGGACACCGGCCCCTGAACGTGTCTACGGCCAACCGGAGCGGTCCACCCGCATGGTTCAGTCACCGAAGGTGGGTGAACCGGGCCGTCAGCGGTGGCGTCTCATCTGTGTACGGCACCGGGTCGACTCGGGCCGCCCGGTCCCAGATCCTCGAAGTCCTTCCACGTACACCAGGGAACGCCTTCACCCGTGACGTGCTCCGATCGACCCGCCACCCACCCCCATCCAGGAACCCCCATGGACTCCTCGGCCGGAACCCACACCGGTGTCGCGCCCCTCGACCCCGTCGACCCCCGATACCTCGGTCCCTACCGTCTGGTGGGCAGGTTGGGAACGGGCGGAATGGGCGTGGTGTACGCGGCCCTGGACGGCCGGGACCGACGGGTGGCGATCAAGTGCGTCCACCGGGTCCTGGCCTCGGACGCCGACTTCCGGGACCGGTTCGCGCGCGAGGTGGGTCTGGTCCGTCGCGTACGCGCCACCTGTGTCCCGGAGTTCCTCGGAGCGGACACCCGGGCCGAGGTGCCGTGGCTGGCCACCGAGTACGTGCCGGGCCCCACCCTGGCCGAGTCCGTGGGCACGCGGGGGCCGTTGTCCGGGAGCGCGCTGACCGGCTTCGCGTACGGGGTCGCCGAGGCGTTGACGGCCATCCACGCCGCGGGGGTGGTGCATCGGGACCTCAAACCGGGCAACGTGATCCTGGCCCCGGACGGACCGAAGGTGTTGGACTTCGGGATCGCGCGGGCCACCGACGGCACGGCCCTGACCCGGACGGGCGGTCTGGTAGGAACGCCCGGCTGGATCTCGCCCGAGCAGTACCGAGGCGCCCCGGCCACGGAGCTCTCGGACGTCTTCGCGTGGGGCGGGCTCGTCGCCCACGCCGCCACCGGACAGGGGCCCTTCGGTGCGGGTACCTCAGACGTCGTCGTCGCGCGCATCCTCTCCGAACCGCCTTCCCTGAGCGGGGTCCCCGAGCCCCTGCGCGGTGTGGTGGCGCGGGCCCTGGCCAAGGACCCGGATGCGCGTCCGAGCGCGATCGAGCTCCGGCACACCCTGGCGGGGATGCTCGGAGCCGGGGGCGAACCGGACGCCACCCGGGTGCTGGAACGGGTGCGGGAGACCGGCCCCGTGCCCGAACCGGCGTTGGACGAGGACGAGTGGTCGCGGGGCGCCCCGCCCCGGCGGGGCTGGGCGCGTCGGCACCGGGGTGCCCTCGTCGCGGTCGCGGGGGTGACGGCTCTCGCCCTGGTCGTCGGGATCGGTCTGCGCGCCCTCACCGGAGAGGGCTCTCTGCCAGCGACCGAGGGCGGAGCCGATGACCCCACCACCTCGGTGGCGGGGAACGGGACCGATGACGCGGGGATCGGCGGAGGGCAGGGCGAGCCGGGTGAACCCCCGGATGGCGTCCCCGAGGAGTACCGCGAGCTCTACCAGTCCGGGAACGTCGTGGTGGAGCCGGAACCCGGAACCGAATCCGCGCTGATCCGCCGCCTCGAACCCGTCTCCGGTGAGGGGGAGTCGCTGGACGTTCTACGCTTGACCTTCGGCACTGTCCGGTACGGGGAGTTCGGCGACAACAGGCTGACCGTCGATCTGGAGTACCTGCCCGACCACGGGTCCCTGCGGGTGCACAGCGACGAGTTCGTCGGGGTGCGGGACATCCGCTCCGGGGAGGAGAGCCTCGACTTCCAGTCCGCCCTCACCACCGGTATCCTCGCCGACCTCGATCCGGAGGAGCCCTCGGCACGGGTCCGGGTGGTGTTCAGGGGGGCCCGAGTGGTCTACCACGTACCCGCATCGATCAGGGGGCGGGCCCAGCACGACCTCAGGTACGCGGGGGGTGTGTGCGTCACCCCGAACGAGGTCGGTGCCGCTGGTGAGCCGCAGTACGGTGCGGGCAGTGTCGAGCCGCACGACACCACGATGACCGACGGCGCCCTGACCGCCAGCTGTGCCTTCACCGACCAACCG
Source organism: Nocardiopsis sp. NPDC006938 (assembly GCF_042869555.1). Taxonomy (NCBI): domain Bacteria; kingdom Bacillati; phylum Actinomycetota; class Actinomycetes; order Streptosporangiales; family Nocardiopsidaceae; genus Nocardiopsis; species Nocardiopsis sp. NPDC006938. The sequence goes on from NZ_JBIAGA010000002.1 coordinate 65,466, forward strand.
GAGCAGACGTGAGCCCCCACGCCCAGACGCGCCCGCCCTTCACCCGACACCACCTCCCACCGGGCGTCGAGCGGCCCGCCGAGGGCGACCCCGACCAGCTCGGCGCCTACCGGGTGGTGGGCCGGATCGGCGCGGGCGGCATGGGCGCCGTCTACGCCGGGCTGGCGGGGGACGGCTCCCCGGCGGCGGTCAAGGTGGTGCACCCCCAGTTCGCGGCCAACGCCGAGTTCCGTGCCCGGTTCGCTCGTGAGGTGGGGCTGGTCGCCAGAGTGCGGGCCACCTGTACTCCGGCCTTCCTCGGGGCGGACACCCAGGCGGTCACGCCGTGGTTGGCCACCGAGTACGTTCCGGGCCTGACCCTGCGCCAGTACGTCCGCGAGCACGGTCCGCTCACCGGCGGGGTGCTCACGGCGCTCGCCGTGGGCCTGGCCGAGGCGTTGTCCGCGATCCACGCGGCGGGGGTGGTGCACCGGGACCTCAAACCGGGCAATGTGATCATGGCGCCGGACGGTCCGAAGGTGCTGGACTTCGGTATCGCCCGTGCCGCGGACGGTACCGCGCTCACGGCGACCGGGGGGTTGCTCGGCACCCCCGGCTGGGTGGCTCCCGAGCAGTACCTGGGCCAGGAGGCCAGCGAGCGCTCGGACCTGTTCGCCTGGGGTGCGCTGGTTCTGTTCGCCGCCACGGGGGAGAACCCCTTCGGTACCGGTCAGCCGGACGTGCTGTCCCACCGTGTCCGCACCGAGGACCCCGACCTGTCCCGGTTGCCCGCGTCACTGTTGGACCCCGTGCGCCGCGCTCTGTCGAAGGACCCGGACGAGCGGCCCACGGCCGCCGAGGCACTGTCCGCGCTCACCGGAACCTGGGCGGCGACCCGTGTCGCCGCGGTCGATCCGGCCGACCCCACCCAGGTCGTTCCGGGGTTGCTCGCGACCGAGTGGCACGGTATCTCCGCTCCGAGGGCCCGGCGGGTGCGCCGTCGGCCGAAGGGAGCCCTGGTCGCGGCCGGGGGCGCGGCCCTGGCCCTGTCCCTGGTCGCCGGGGCGGTGTTCGTGTGGCCGGGCGGCGGCGTCCCCGCCCTCGGGCTCCCTGGGCTGGGGGCCAGTACGGGAGACTCCGGCGCGGACGACGCCGGCCTCGACGGTGCGGACGTCACCAGCACGGTCCCGGCCGTCGACGAGGACCCGGAGGACTGGGAGGGGGTGCTCTCCGAGGCGATCGCCCTCGCCAACGAGGTGGGGAGCTTCGAGGCCTACCAGCGCCTCATGGGGGCGTCGGCGCACGGCCTGTTCGTGGTCCACCGGTACACGGACACACCGCGTTCGGCGGTCTACAGCGCGCAGTACGGGGGACCGGTGATCCCGGAGACGCTCGCGGTCGGCGGGAACCCCGTGACCGGAGAGGGCGCGGACCGTCTGAGCCGGTTGGTGTCGGAGGCCCCCACCTGGGAGGAACTGGTCCGTGGGCCCTACTCCCGTAACACCGAACCGGCCAGCAGGGATACGCAGTACGCGGAGTTCGGCTCCGAGCAGTGGTCCTTCCTGTGGTTCCCCTCCCGGCTGCTCACTCCGGAGGCCGACCCCCGGGTGACCTACCTGGGGGTCACCGACGAGGTCCAGAACACCGTGGTGAACCAGACACTGTTCGAGACGGAGCCGGACCACGGCCCGGCCCACCACTACGCGGGCACCTACACGAGAGAGGCTTCGTCCGCGGAAGGCCCCGTTCTCCGGGACTACGAGTTCGACTTGTGGATCGGTGTGGACGGCCGGTTCCAGCGGTTCCAGCACTCCGCCGACCAGGCCCCCGGGGAGGAGGACGAGTTCGGCGGCGTGGACGCCTGGGAGGTCTTCGTGGTCAGCTTCGACGAACCGGTCACGATCGAGGTCCCGACCGAGGACGAGATCGAGGACAGTCCCTGACCCCGGAAGAACACGGCGCGGCCCCGGCCCCGACCTCCCCGCAGGAGGGAGTCGGAACCGGGGCCGCGCACCGGGTCCGGCGACCCTCCCGACTCGGCCTAACCGCCTATCCGTGCCTACGAGCCAGGCAGGTTCCCCTTCAGGAAGTCCACCTGCAACAGCAGCAGGTTCTCCGCCGTCACCGGGTCCGCCGGGCTGTGGGTCACGCCCGACAGCGGCAGCACCGTGTGCGGTCGGCCGGCGGCGAGCAGCGCCTCCGACATCCGCTGTGTGTGCGCGAACACCACGTTGTCGTCGATCAGGCCGTGCACGAACATCAGCGGCCGCTCCAGCTTGGCGGCGTCGGCCATCAGCGACGACCGCGCGTACACCTCCGCCTGGTCCTGGGGTGTGCCCAGGTAGCGCTCGGTGTAGTGCGTGTCGTACAGGGACCAGTCGATCACCGGGGCGCCCGCCACCGCCGCGTGGAACACGTCCGGGCGGCGCAGCACGGCCAGCGCCGCCAGGTACCCGCCGAACGACCAACCGTGGATGCCCACCCGGGTCAGGTCCAGGCAGTCGAACCGCTCCGCCGCGTCCTCCAGCGCCGCCACCTGGTCCTCCAGGACGGGGACGGCGAGGTCGTGGTGGACCGCCTGCTCGTAGTCCATCCCGATACCGGGTGTGCCGCGCCCGTCCGCGACGAGCACCGCGAACCCCTGCTCGGCGAACCACTGGGAGGCCAGGTGCGCGCCGCGCGCGTTGAGGACCCGCTGTGCGTGCGGGCCGCCGTACGGGGCGACCAGTACCGGCAGCGGGTCCCCGCCCTCCCGGTACCAGGACGGCAGGATCAGCGCGGTGGGCACGCCGTGCTCCCCGGACCTCCAGGTGGTGACCCGTACGTCCGGCAGGTCGGGGGTCTGCGCCAGGCTCTCGATCTCCCCGTGCGTGCGGCGCGTCTCGCGCGCGGCGTCCCGCACCACCAGGGTCCGCACCCCGGTGAAGTCCATCGAACGGTGCTGTGCCACGAGGGTGTCGCCGCGCAGCTGGCCGGAGCGGACGCCGCCGTGACCGTCGTCGTCACCACCGGGCAGTTCCAGCGGGGCGCAGGTGCCCAGCCGGGTGTCGGCCAGCCACAGCGACACGTCCCCGGGCCGCCCGGCGGGTGAGCCGCTGAACAGCACCCGGTCGCCATCCACGTCCACCACGCCGCGCACGTACACGCCCTCGGCGCTGACCGCCCGATCGCCCACGAACACCCGGCGTTCGCCCCGTGTGCCGTCACGGCCGATCCACACCAGCTCACCGGAGGAGGTGAACGCGGGCACGCCCGGCATGATCTCGACCCACACGTCGTCGCTCTCGGTGCGCACCTCGGAAACGAGCCCGGTGGCGGGGTCGGAGCTGAACAGGGTGAGGGTGCGCTGGTCGCGGCTCTGCGCGGTGAACACCAGCACGGGGTTGCCGTCCGGGCCGGTCGTCCACCCCACGGTGGGCAGGTACGGCAGGGTCTCGCGGTCCCACTCGATCGGGGCGGGCACGGGGCGCCCGTCGCGTCGGTAGGCGCTCGCGGACGGCACCGGGAGCACCGCCAGCCGCACGTCGGGGTTGGCGGTCCCGGCCGCCGGGTAACGCAGCGGCTGCGGCTCCCGACCCGGGTGGTTGGGGTCGCCGACGAACCAGCGGTTCACCTCGGACTCGTCCACGCGGCTGACCGCCAGCGAGCGCCCGTCCGGCGACCACCAGAAGCCGCGCGTCCGGTGCATCTCCTCGGCCGAGACCAGGTCGGCCAGGCCCCACGTGACGTTCTCGCCGTCCGGCTCCACGAGCACGCGGTCGCGGTCCGTGTCGCCGTCGTCGGCGATGTCGACCACGCGGACCGCGCCTCGGTGCACGTAGGCCACCCGGTCGCCCGCGGGGGAGATCCGGGGGTCGACGGCGGGGCTGGCCACGGGGAGTTCGCGCGGGGAGGTGTCGTCCCCGACGAGGTCGACGTAGAACACCCGCCCGGACAGAGTGAACACCGCCCGTGTGTACGCGTCGTCCACGCTGTACGAGACGATGCCGCCGCCGTGTTCGCGCATCCGCTCACGGCGGGCCCGCTCCTCGGGGGGCAGGTTCTCGTCGTCGGCGCCGAGCTCGCGGGGGTCGGCGAGCACCGACTCGGCACCGGTCTCCACGGTGTACGACCACAGGCAGGTCGCCCGGTCGGTGCCGTCGCGCCCGCGCAGGAAGGTGACGCGTTCGCCGTCCGGGGAGATCTGGAACGCGCGCGGGACTCCGATGGTGAAGCGCTGGGTTCTGGCCTGTTGGCGAGGAAAGCTCATACGCCGATTGTGTCCCATTCCACGTGCCGCCCGCCCTGCGGCCCGCGCCCCCGGACCGAGGCCCCGGAGCCCGTACCGGTGCTCCGACCGTGGAGTTTGGGTCGGGAAGCACTGATCCGCCCGGTATCGTTCGCTCCGTGATGGACAGGCGACTGATGATGGTGCACGCGCACCCGGACGACGAGAGCATCGTCACCGGTGCCACCCTGGCGAAGTACGCGGCGGAGGGCGCCGGGGTCACCCTGGTGACCTGCACACTGGGCGAGGAGGGCGAGGTCATCCCCGAGGACCTGGCCGGTCTGACCTCCGACCGCGAGGACACCCTCGGTGAGTACCGGGTCGGCGAGCTCGACAGGGCCTGTGTGGCCCTGGGCGTGCGCGACCACCGCTTCCTCGGCGGCCCCGGCCACTACCGGGACTCCGGGATGATGGGCGGTCCCACCAACGAGCACCCGAGGGCCTTCTGGGGCGCCGACGTCGAGGAGGCCGCGCGCCGCCTTGCCGAGGTCATCCGCGAGGTCCGCCCGCACGTACTGGTCAGTTACGACGAGCACGGCGGCTACGGTCACCCGGACCACGTCCAGGCCCACCGGGTCACCCGGAGGGCCTGTGCCAAGGCCAACGAGCGGGCCATGCCGGGCTCGCCGTGGCAGGTCGCCAAGCTCTACGCGATCGCCCAGCCGGTGTCGAGGATCGAGGCGTCCATCGCGCGGCTCAACGAGGAGCCGGGGCCCTTCACCCCGCCCGCGCGGGTCTCCGACATCGCCCGCGGTACCCCGGACGCGATCGTCACCACGCGGATCGACGCCTCCGACCACTGGGCGGCCAAGGCGCTGGCGATGCGCGCGCACGCCACCCAGATCACCGTGGACGGCGAGCGGTTCGCGCTCTCCAACGACATCGCCCAGGAGATCGACGCCGTCGAGTACTTCACCCTGCTGATGGGTCCGCCGCCCAGGGCGGGCGCGGACGGTTTCGAGACGGACCTGTTCGCCGGGCTGTGAGGGCGGGGCGGCGGTCGATCCGACCGGAGTGGGCCCCGGTCGGCCCGGGAGCGCCTACCCTCGAGTTCCGTGACCACTCCTGAGACTCCCGAGAACCCCGGCGCGGCCCCGGCCCCGGCCCCCGCGCCGGAGCGCCGCCCGCACCCGTTCGTGGCGTCGGCGCTGACCGTGCTGTCCTTCGCGCTCCTGCTCGTCGCGGGCCTGGCCGTGGGGGTGCTGTCCGGCTTCGGCATGGGGTGGGTGTCCCACTTCTGGGACCTGGGCCCCGTCCAGCAGGGCGCGGGGGTCGCGGCGGTGGTCGTCTTCCTCGTGGCGCTGTACGCGCTGTGCCGTCTGGCGGGCTGGGGGAGCCGCCGCATGTCCGGCGCCGTGGGTTTCGCGATCGGCTACGTCGCGGTCATGATGGTGATGATCGGCTACGTGACCGGCGGGAACATCGTGTTCACCACCAAGCTGGTCAACTACGTCTTCCTGTTCGGGTCGATGATCGCCCTGGCGGTAGGGGTGATGCGCAGTATGGTCCTGCCGCCGCGTGGCATCCCCGCCGTCACCCGGTAGGGGTGCCCCTCCCGGCACCGGGACGCTGACGGGTCCGGTCGTGGAGGCCCGGTCGCCCTCGGACGTGATATCCCTCGGACATGTCCATCTCCTCGCTTCAGCTCGCTCTGGCCGACTTCGCCCGAGAGCGGGACTGGGATCAGTTCCACACCCCCAAGAACCTCGCCATGGCCCTGGCGGGCGAGGCGGGTGAGCTCACCGCCGAGTTCCAGTGGCTCACCCCCGAGCAGTCCCGGGCCGTCATGGAGGACCCCGCCAAGGCCGAGGCCGTCCGCCAGGAGATGGCCGACGTGTTCTCCTACCTGCTGCGCCTGGCGGACGTCCTGGACGTGGACCTCGAACAGGCACTGAGGGACAAGGTCGACCTCAACACGACCAGGTATCCCGTCGACCGGTCCTACGGCACGGCGGCCAAGTACACCGACCTGGACTGGTAGACACGGGCGGCCCCGGGGGCGCACCGGACGCCCGGTCACCCGCAGGGCCCGGGCGGGTGCGCGGGCTAGGCCCAGAACTGGAGCAGAAGCTTGCCGTGGAACATCATCCCGGGGATGGTCGGGTTGGGCAGGAGCAGGTCGAAGAGCGCGTAGACCGACTTCTCGAACAGGTCCCGGACCACCGGCAGCCACAGCAGGGCGAACACCGCGATCGAGCAGAACAGGCCGTTGACCCGGACGAACTCCGTCCACCGGGCGCCCCGGAAGGCGGCCAGTACGTGGTAGCCGTCCAGGCCGGGGATCGGTAGCAGGTTCACCAGGGCGCTGGTGAGGTTGGCCATCGCGAGGAAGGCCAGTGAGGAGATCGCCCAGTTGGTGGTGTCCTGGCCGACCGGGACGAGCAGGGACACGGTGAGGGCCAGTACGGCGGACAGCAGCAGGCTGGCCACCGGTCCCGCGAGCGCCACCACGACCCGGCGCCCCCGGGTCGGCACGCGGTCCCAGTCCACGTAGGCGGGCGGTCCGTTCAGGCCGAACCCGCCCAGCCCCAGGTAGACGGCCGGCAGGACCAGACCGCCGAAGGCCTGCTGGTACGCGAAGGGGTTCAGCCTGAGGTAGGCGCTGCCGCGCAGGGAGCGGTCACCGGCGAGGTAGGCGGCCAGCGCGTGCGCGAACTCGTGCACGGCGGTCGAGACGATCCACCCGAAGAGGATCAGCAGCGGCGGGATGAGCGGGGTGACCGAGGTGCCCTCGGCGGCCCAGTCCAGCTCGGCGTGGGTCCAGGACAGCCACCCCGCGAACCCGGCCAGGCCGAGCAGGAGCAGGAACACCGGGCTGGGCAGGAAGTCCGCCCAGCTCTCGGCCCGCGCCGTCGCGGTGCGGTCGGCTTCCGCGTCGACCCCCTCGGCGGCGTCTTCGGAAGCCCGGCCCCCGGCGCCCTCCGCCTCGTCCTCGGAGCCCTCCGTCTCGCCCTCGGCGTCGCTGGGAACCCGGTCGGCGCCGACACTCGAGGTGTTCAGTGCGTCGTCGGGCATCTGCGCCCACGGGTCGGCGGCGCGCGCCTGCTCGCCGGGTTCCGCCCCGCTGTCGGGGACGGTCACGGCGTCGGCATCCGCCTGTGTCTGCGGCGGCTCGGGCGTGGGCATGGTGCTCCTGCTGGTCGCGAGTGGTTCGCGCTCCAGATTAGGCCCTGGTCGGCACCCGTCCGCAGCGGGTGCCGTGCGGGCCCGGCGCCCGTTCCGACCTCGCGTTACATGCCGCCGGCGACCCGGAGGACGGTGCCGGTCGTGTACGAGGCGTCGGCCGAGAGGAGCCAGGAGATCGCCCCGGAGATCTCCTCCGGGCGCGCCGCACGGCCCAGCGGGATGCGCGACGCCGCTCGGACGGGTCGGTCGGGATCGCCCATCGCGGCGTGCATGTCGGTCTCGGTGATGCCGGGGGAGACCGCGTTGACCCGTACCCCGACCGGCCCGAGTTCCTTGGCCAGCCCCACGGTGAGCGTGTCGACGGCGGCCTTGGTCGCGGCGTAGTGGACGTACTCGCCGGGGCTGCCCAGGGTCGCGGCCGCCGAGGAGACGTTGACGATCGCGCCGCCGATCGCACTCATCTGCCGTACGGCGCGTCGGCAGCACAGCAGGTAGCCCAGCAGGTTCACGTCGACCACGCGGCGCAGGTCCCGCGTGCTGACGTCCGCGAAGGCCCCCAGCGGTCCGGTGACCCCGGCGTTGTTCACCAGCCCGTCCACCGTGCCGAACTCGGTCAGGGCGGTGTCGAAGATCCGCTCCACGCCCGCCTCGTCGGAGGTGTCGGCGCGCACGGTCGCGCACCGGCCCCCGGCGGTGCGCACATCGTCGGCGACCCGCTGGGCCGAGGCCGTGTCACTCGCGTACCCGAGCACCACGTCGTGGCCGTCCCGGGCCAGTCGGACACACGTGGCGGCGCCGATGCCGCGGCTGCCGCCGGTGACGACGGTGACCTGACGTGACATGCGGTCCCTCCCCGGTTCGACGCCCCCGTCCCTGTTCGGGCCGCTGACCGAGGGAAGTATGCCACTGGGCCCGGGAGCCGCCTCCGCCGGGGCGGCCGACCTCGACCGGCCCGAGGGGCCCGGGAGTCGCCGGGCCTCAGACGACCGCGCGGGGCGCGACCGCCGACTTGTGCAGCGACGCCACCGCGAACGCCCGACCGGCCCGGGTGAGCTCCCGGCGGCCGTCGTGGTCGTCCCCGGTGACCAGCCCGAGTGCTTCCAGCAGCCACCCGACCGCCATCACCATGGCCCGGACCCGGTCGGAGCCGGTCTCGGCGGTGCGCCGGTGCGCGGCGGCGTGCCGACCGGCCGCCACCGGGGGGTCCACGGGCCGCCACCCGGACTCGGTCAGCGTGCGTTCGGCCTCCTCCGCGTCGGAGGTGCCGGGCCGGGCGTGCGACCCCAACCCCTGTGGGGATCGGGCCAGCAGTTGGCCCAGGAGCGTCTCGGCGGCGGCCTGCTGGATGCCGCCGGTGCGGCACATCGTCTCCGTGGCGGCCTGCCACAGCGCCTCGGGGTCCTCGCGCAGCTGTTGGCCGCGGCGGGTGAGTTCGAGACGCCGCCCCGATCGGCGCACGGCGCGCATCGTGCGCAGCACCTGGTGCAGGGCGATGATCTGGGTCGCGTCGGTCTCGCTGCGCGGCGGCTCCGGAGTGGTGGTCCAGCCGAAGTCCTCGCACAGCTGGCGCACCACGCCGGGCGAGATATACCCGATCTGGGTGAGGGCGATCCCGTCCGCGGCCAGGTCCAGCATCCGTTGCAGCGGTGCCATCGCCGCTGTCGACCCGCGCGGCACGCCCGCCCCCGCGATGATCTGCCCCACCAGCGGCCACAGCCGCTGCCGGTGCGGGTGGGCCGACGAGGAGATCCAGGCGCGGACCCGCTCCTCGCGAATCCGGTCCAGGTGGCTGAGGCCCCGGTGGTCGGGCCGGGTCAGGAAGGAGCGGGCGAACCGTTCCTGGGCGGGCCGCCAGCCGCTCTTGCCGGGGCGGATGTCGCCCAGGGTGATGGCCAGTTCGAGGGCGGCGGCGGTCTCCCGGCGCGAGTGCAGCTCCACGTCGCCCACGGCGGTGCCCCAGGTGAGTTCGGGCAGGTCCGGCGGTTCCACACCGGACTCCCACATGAGCCGCTCGTACATGGCCAGGCCCGCGGTGTGGTCAGCGTCGTACAGGGTCAGGAGGGTGGCGGTCTCCGAGGCCCGGCACACGTCCGCGTACCGGTTCAGCTTCAGGAGCTGGAAGAGGTGGCCCAGGGAGCGCACCGCGAACAGCCGGTCGTCGGAGGAGTCCTGGAAGCGCACGGGCAGCTCGTACCAGCAGAAGCGCTGCACGGTGTGCTGGTTGAGCCGTTGGATGTCCTGGTCGGGGGCGAGCGTGTCCAGAGCCAGTCGTGCCAGGTCGGCCGCCCGTTCGTCCCGCCGGGCCAGCTCGGCGAGCGCGGACGCGACTGCCTCCCTCATGATGGGCACCACCTCCCCGCGTACCTCGTGCCCGGACCGTCCGGGGGTGGGACGGCCGGGTACGGTGCTTCGTTGTCCGCCGAGGGCCCGGTGGGGGCCACCGCCTCGGGTCGTGGCTGTCCTACCCCGGAAAGGCCGAAGAATTCCAGCTTGTGGGCTTCCGGGCCGCTACTGCCGGGGGCGGCGCGGGGGTACCGGCGGGACGACGCGGCTCGCGACGACGTCGGCCTCCGCGACGTCCACCGTCGAGCCGTCCCTCCTGCGCAGCGTGAGCACGCCCTCGGTCCAGGACTCCACGACACCGACGATATCGGTGAAGCCTCCCTCCGCGCGGGTGATTCGCACGGAGACCCGCGAGCCGAGGTCCCGCGGCGTGATCCGGTGGACGAGTCGTCCGCCCAGGTGCATGGTTTCCGCCCCCCGAGTGTGCGATGGGTGTTCTCCGACGCCATACTAGGAGTACGACATCTGTGCCAATCGCTTTACAGAGCCCGGACCGCACCCGACGCCCGCACGTCGGACCCGGCGCCGGAGAGCCCTGAAGGTCCCCGCCTCCCCGCGGGTCAGCGGGGGTGAGACAAGGAGTACGACGTGACCTACGTCATCGCGCAGCCCTGTGTTGATGTGCTGGACAAGGCGTGCATTGACGAGTGCCCCGTGGACTGCATCTACGAGGGTGACCGCATGCTCTACATCCACCCGGACGAGTGTGTGGACTGCGGTGCGTGCGAGCCGGTCTGCCCGGTGGAGGCCATCTACTACGAGGACGACCTGCCCGAGCAGTGGTCCGAGTTCTACAAGGCCAACGTCGACTTCTTCGACGACCTGGGCTCGCCGGGCGGCGCCTCCAAGGTCGGCAAGATCGACCGCGACCACCCGATCGTCGCCAAGCTGCCCCCGCAGGCCGAGTGAGCCTCGCGCGACCCCTTGGCGCAGAGGTCGCGTGGCAGAAGTGACGCGTCGCGGCGCCCCCCCCCGGGGGGGGGGGCCCCGGGGGGGGGGGGCGGCCCCCCCCCCACCCCCCCCCCCCCCCCGGCGCGGGGCCCCCCCCCCGGGTGACTCCCCCCCGGGGCCCACCGCCTCCCCCCCCAC